>JBEKXM010000007.1:0-21131 GCA_049512115.1 Tepidisphaeraceae bacterium
GCGGCGGCCGTCGCGGAAAAACCCCCGCCAGCGCCTGCTGAGCCGTCGTCCCCTCCGCCGTTGGCGCCGATCAACCCCGCGCCACCGGAGCCTGCGGCGGCCGTCGAAAAAAAATCCCCGCCGCCACCGCCCAAGATCACGCCGATTCCACGCAAGGCGGTTTTAAGGTCGGCGCCCCAAGTGCGTCGAAAATCCCTCCCGTCCAGCACCCGTACGTATGAGAGTCCCCTGAAAGACGGCCGAGCCAGAAATACTCGCCCGATCGTTCCTGCCGCTGACGCTGATCTCGCTGCTCCCCCTGCGGCATCCGACGGCTTGGCGGTTCCCCCGGTTCGTAACACCGATGTCTTCTCCAATTTCGACGCGGCCCCGATGAACGATGCCGCATTCGGTGGAGTGCCGCTCAACCGGTCGGACGATTTTATCTTTCCCGAAAGCCCCGGGGCCGCCGAAAGGCTGGCCGACGGTGCGGAACTCGATTTTGCCGACGACGATTTCTGGAACCGCACCGATGAAGAGGATGACGTGGGGCGAACCAACACTCTCGATCCGCCGAACCCCATCGCCGACAGGGGAGACGCCGGCAATGTGGCGGATCGCGACACCTCGTTCAATCAATGATGCTCCATTGCAAATACGGCTTGGAAAGGTTGCTGATGGGATCTGTCGGTCGCTCCTCGAGCAACTTCTGCTTCGGGTTTGAAAGAGTGAAATCAACGTCCATCTTGATGTATGGACAATGGGTGTAAACAAAAGTCCGATGCGTGGCGGTTGAGAGGCCGCCCTCCGTGGTGAAGACCTTTAGTAGCTCTGCGCGCGTCATTCCGGGTTTAATGCTTTGACACTCGGCAAGGATGGCGGCAACCTGCTTCGTCAGGTCTTTGTCAATATCAGCACCGCCGCAGGATGTCGCAGATGGCCCGACAGAAGGCGCCGTCGCGCAACCAGTCTGCAAAAGGCTCAAAACGATCGCGATGCAGAGGAGGATTTTGGGTTTCATGGCTCGTTTGATTGTCCTTGAAACTCACTTCAACAGCCAAGCGAGAAATCTGTCGTCCTGATTGAATTTTTGGGGAGCCGCCGTCGAACCAGCGGGCGGAACGGTCACAACACTGGCGGCGTAAATCGTCACGGCGGAAGGCTTCGGTTTTCCATTTCTTGTATCACGGATCAGGGGCTTAGGCTTCGAAGCCGGTGGTGCCGCGGTGGTTGGGTTGGTTGCGACGGTTGCGACCATCGGAGGCGTCGAGACGACGGTCGGGACAGCGGGCGCCGCCAGGACCGCGGCCGACCATGCCATCGACGCTCCACTGGCGCCCTGGTTGAAATTCGCCGACAAGTCAGTGAAGTCGGCGGCGTTCACCAAGCCGTCATAGTTGAAATCGCCCTGGTCCCAGCCGGTCACCGGCTGGTTGAAGTTCGCCGCCAGGATGGTGAAGTCGGCGGCGTTCACCAGGCCGTCCAGATTGGCGTCGCCGAGCAGCGCGTATTTGATTTCAACCTGGCCCGAAGCCAGCCCAGAGACAACCCCGTCGGCTCCGTCTGCATAGCCGACGCCATACGAAAGACCATCGGTTGGTGTTTGTGCCGTTGTGGAAATGATTCCCGGGCCATTCCATCCCGCGGAATTATAGCCGCTCTTGATATAGCCGGCGATGGCGGAGACGGGATCGGCTCCGCTGCCGTAGTTGATAAACACTCCGTACGACTGGACATTAAGGCTGCCGGCGCCGATGATTTGAAGGTTCCCGACATGCTGGACGCTATTGAGCAAAACGCCGGCGCCGCTTTCAATCGACAGGGTATAGTTGGCGAATGTCGTGGAGATATCCTGACTCAGGGTCACGGCGCCTGCCGAGACGTCGAGCGTCGGCAGCCCAGCCGTCCACGTGATCGTGTATTGCGCGCCAATACCGGTCGTAAGTCCGGCTGGATTGTTGATCGTGAACGTCACCGGCACACTCTGTGCCGGCACGTAATTATTGTCCCCGGGGTAATTCGCCACGACCGTATAGGTCCCCAGATAAACCGGCGATGAACTCAGCGGTGTGCCCGTTGGGGTCGTCCCGTTGTAGTAAACCAGGGTGGTGGTCCCAGTCGGAGCAGGCGAACCACTTACTCCGGTTACGGTGGGCATCACCCAATTGGTCACATCCGTTTTGCCGTCATAGGGAATATTCGACGGCGGCGAAGGAAGCGTTACGGAAGAGGGAAGCTTGGTACGCACATAAGCGCTAAAACCACTCGTTTGCGAGGCATTGGCCGCGACAGTCCAGTAGTAATAATTCACGCCGGAGGCTGCTGACGTATCGTTATAAGATGTACCCGTGACTGCGCCGGTAATTTCGGTTGCCGAGGAGACGTTGGAGCTGCTGTTTCGCCAGACTTCGTAGGACGTGGCGCCATTGACGGCGGCCCAAGTGACATGAGCGGGACTGGAATTCGTTGCTGACGACGCCACCATCCCGGTGGGGGCCGGGAAGCTATAGGCCCGAACGTAGTCCACGTACATGGTTTGGGTGCTTGTGATTGTGCCTGGTGCGAAAGGCGCACCCTCGCAGACGTCGAGGATCACGTAAAACGGATGGCCGTTGAACACCCAGCTGCCTCCCGACGGAAGATCGGCGGGAGTCAAGGTGGCAAAGGGCTTTCCGTCGACGGAAAACGTGAGGGAGTTCGGTCCCCAGTTCACGGCGAAAAGATGGTAGCTGGAATAAAAGTCCTGACCGCCGGACAACGTGTCGGAAGAGCCGACGCCCGAGCCCCCGTTGTAGTCGGTGCCGTCGGACATCGGACCGTGGATGGTCGAGAAGATTGTCCCCGGCTCGGCGCCATCGTTTTCCATGACGTCGATCTCACCGCAACGGGGCCAGGAAACGGAGGTGATGTTGTCTCCGAGCAACCAGAAGGCGGGCCAGATGGCGCCGCTGTTATTCCCGCCCGGGATTTTGATGCGCGCCTGGATCTCGCCATATTCCAGGCTGTTGCCGGCCCCGGATGGATCGTATTCCGTGCAGATTTCCGCGGAATCGTAATACCCGCTCCTTCCCGGCGCGGGCGTTAGCGACATTGCCAGCGCCTGTCCATCGGTCGCCTGCGAATCGCCGGCGATCTGCATCGTCGTCGGGTTATTCGAGTTGGAATTCGCGGGCGTGGTGTTCGTGTAAATGACGTTCGGATTATTCGGATCGGTCGCGTTGAAAGCCCCCCAGGCCGATGTCACGCCCGCCGATCCAAATGTATCGCCGAAGACCATCGTTCCCCCCGTCGCACTGGCGATCGTGCTGTAGCCGCTGTTTCCAGCTCCGTTGGAGGCTACGATCCAATAAAAGTAAGTGGTTCCGACCGTTACCGAGGTGTCGTCAAACGACGTGCCCGAGGCATTGGGTTTAATGTCCGTTGCTGAACCCGTGGTGGCGCTGGTGTTGCGCCAAACCTGATAGGAAGTCGCGCCCGAGACGGCGTTCCACGTCACGTCGATATCAGTCGGCGTCGTTCCGTTCGATGCCAAAACCCCGGTCGGCGCCAGAGGCGAAAGAAGCAGCCGCCGTTCCAGCGGCTCAACCGCGCACGCAATGCGCGAAATGAGTTTCCGTAATCGAATGGCCTTTCTCATGAGTGAACTTGACGGCCACCGGCACCAGGCTCGTCTCCTTAAAACAAAAGGATTCATTCATACTGGATGTCATCGAGATAGAACGTCACGGGCTCGCCGGGAGAGGCCAACGCCCAAACAAAACCGGTTTTTATGCGGGTCAGATCTTTGCCGGTTAGATCGATGCTGTACTGCTTCCAGTCCGGGCTGAGCACCACATCGGGCAATTCGGCATGATCGGAATCGGGATACTTTTTTTCGCTGGTGAGAATCCCGAGTTTGAAAGAGACGGTTTCACCGCCTTTTTGGCCGCGTGCCCAGAAGGTGAGCTTTGTGGCGCCGGTAAAGTCATATCCGCCGTCCAAATCGCCCCAGTCGTTGGGCGGGTTCTGCCAGGCGACGCCGCCAAAGCCCTTGGTCGCCTTGAACTGGCATTTCATGCAGAATTCCCCGGAATGGGGAGTCTCGGTGCATCTGTCGTCCAGAGCAATGGAGTTCGTATCGCCCATCCAACCCGAAGGGACGTACAGGGTGTTGGGAGTTGCGGCCGAGTAAACGACGGCCGGCAGCGGCGGCTCAGGGCGCCCGGCTCCGGCGGAACTTGCGTGGACCCGCACCGGCACAACCGCTGTCGCGGCGCGGCCCTGTCCGTCGTGGACATACGAATAAAGCCAATAGGGTCCGCTTTTCTCGGGCATTTGAATTTCGGCGCCCTGGAGATTGGCATTGGTGATCGCGGCGTCGATGACGCGGGCGCTAGCGCTGAAATCGCCGCCGGTGATGTAGCGAGCCGGATCAACGGTCAGTACCCATTTCACCGTCAAGGGAAGTCCCGAAGGATTGGCGGTGACGAGCGTGGCATGAATCGGCGAGCCGGGCCGAACTTGATCGTGGTCGACTTTCAGGGAGAGAATCTTTGGGCAGAGGGCGGTGGGGGGATTGCCCGTCCATAGTTGGGACATGGCATCAACGGCTTCGAGGCGTGAGCCGTCCGGAAGGAACATGCCGAACCACGTGGCGGTGGCCTCTTCCTTGTTTCCCCAGAGGAAGCAATAAGACCCGAGGCAGAGCTTGCCTCGTTCTGGAAGGATGGTCTTGGCATACGCGGCGCGATAGACATCGGCCTTGGCCGTGCTGGTCAGTTCGATGGGAGCGCGCCAGGGCGTTCGGCCAACGTCTTCCCACGCGCCGGCAGGACCGAACTCGGTGATGATGAACGGCTTGGTTCCGCCGAGATCGCGGTAGCGCTTGGCAACGCTGAGAATCCCGCCGTAGGAATTGATGCCATGGATATCAATGTCAGGGCAGTATTTGTTGATGGAGGGGATGCGCTGCCCGCCGATCTCCGCGGTCACCGTCATGGTCGGATGATTGCGATCGAGTTTGTGGGCAAGGGCGGCGACGTCCTGGACTGCGTGCCAGATGGCCGGGTCGTCTCCATTTTCGCCCTCCATCTCGTTGCCGATGCCCCAGATCAGAACGGCGGGATTGTCCTTATATTCCAGGATGGCGTGGCGTGAACGCTCGAGCTGCTCGGCGACCTGTTTGGGATTGTGGTAGCTGAAGTGCTTGGGCCCGCCGGTGTGTTCGAGCCAGATGCCGACGACGACTTTCAGCCCCAGCCGGTTGGCCTCGTCAAGTTGGCGATCGATGTTATCCGCGCCCCAGAGGCGGAAAGAGTTTCCGCCGCAACGTTTGAGCAGTTCCCGGGAAGCATCGCCGCCGGCCCCTTGAATAAAGAACGGCTGTCCGTCGCAGAAGAGTTGCCAGTTGCCATCGGTCTGACGTAGCTCAACGTGACAGGGTCCGCTGACGACGGCGGCGGAAACGCGATGCGATGAGCTGGCGATCAGAATTCCGACGAAGGCCGCCACGCCGACCAGAAACCGGCGGAACAAACACATCGAATTCCTCCGGCAAGGGACGGCTCTGTCTGAAATCCTCGGACGGGATTTCCAGAAGGAACACTGTCCCGACTCCGCACGGGCACGAGCCCGAGGGTCATTTCATTTTAGGCCCGGCGGCGACGGGCGGCCAGCGCGGCCATGGCGCCAGCTCCGGCGAGTAACATCGTGGTCGGTTCGGGAATAGCAACCGGGGCAATCACCGCGCTGCCGAGGCTGGCTTCCTGAGCGAGGCGCGCATCGGGCCCGATGGTTTCAAAACCGTATTGAACTACATCGCCAGCCAAGAGGCCAGGGAATGTGATGCTGCCTGGACCAGGGTTCAGCGCAGCGGACATATCGCCAATGTAGTAGGAAAAGGACGGGCCGAAGGCCTTGACGAAACCCACCGATGTATACGGTGCAACCAGGGTGTTGGATAGCACGTTGTAATTGAACGTATAGCTGGTGTCCGTGATGCTTTGATTTTCCGCGTAAAGAAGAGCATCCATGATCTTGTTACCAGGAGACGTACCGGAGGCATCCTGCCACCAATAGGTGGAAGTGGGAACATCGCGGTCGATGCTGGTGTTTGGTGAGACGGTGACCGTGGAACCAGAGAAGCTCGATTCCAGATCAGCCGCGCCCCAAGGTTGATTAAAGTCGGCCGCACCGCCGTTGGATGGCAGTTCGGAGACGAACATGTAACCATTGGTCATTTTTGTCGGATCGACGGTGACGACGGCTGCTTTGGCATGATTCACACGGCCGAGCAGCACGCAGGCCATAGCCAATGCCACGCTGGCGATTGAAAGACGCGCAAACGAGCGGGGTCCGATACGCATATTCCATCCTCCAAAGATTTGAGCTTCAAACCGTCGCCGGCCCACACACGGCGAACATACTCGTTTCGGTGGCGACCGCGCCACGTTGACGAATTCGAGTATATCGAGGACGCAAAAGCCGACAATCCTTTTTTGCGTAAATAATTTCATGGAATGCGGCAACAACGAGGTCCCTGGGATTGTCGGCCAGGCACGGAACACCAGAAAACAACGTGTGCCAAATCGCCGCGATTTGCCGGGCGATTTGCAATGTCGAGCAAAAAAGGACCGCGAGGGTTGGCGATCCCTCTTGTACCGGGCGGGCAGGGCAGGTTTGCGCTCGCCCGCCTATGGGTTAACGTTAAAATTTCGACCCATCAGGTCGGTTTTGTAGGGTTGATATATACCGCCGCCGGGGTTCGGGGAGATCGTGTGCGACTCGACGTGACCATCGACGAACATGAAGTTTGCGGCAGTGTTGTTGAGGTGTCGCCAGCGAATGTCCCCGTTGGTGGTGACGCCGGGCTTGACATAGGAGATGCTGGCGGCGTCTTTATTGAAGCCGGGATTGATTGGATTGCCATCATCCCCGACGCTTCTACCGGAAAGCAGATAATCCGGGGAATAAATCCATCCCCCCAACAATCGCCAGCCGTCGATGGAATACGCTGTTGCGCTGGCGCCCCAGTAATTCGGATCATCTTTTCCGTTTGAGGCGTCTGGACTGTCGGCAATCTGCACACCGCACATAACCAGAACGATATCGGCGGAGTGCTGGATGCTGCCGATTTTGTAGGGAATGATGCCGTGAGTAGCCGTGCCATCGTATAGGAGAGGTCCGCCGCTGATATTGGGCATCAGGCGGGGATGGCAGGAGTAGTGCAGCGGGGCGTCGCCAGGCACCGTATCGACGTCCAGGAAGATGCCGCGGTTGAAGTATTGATAGCCGCCCGTGGTGCCTTGGGCTCCGTAGCTATTTCCGAGCCGGGCGGAAAGATCATTAGAGACAAGGGTGCTCCAGTCGCCGGCCTTGGTAGCGTCGTAAGCGTTCGTGACGTTGGTTCCGTCCCAATAGCCGTAAGGAAGGATGCCCTTGTAATCGCCGGCATAAATGGCGATGGCCTGACCAATCTGGCGAAGATGGGTCTGGCAGGTGACCAGGTTCGCCTGCTGGCGAGCCTTGCTGAGGGCGGGTAGCAGCACGGCGATAAGCAGTGCGATGATACCGATAACGACAAGGAGTTCGACAAGCGTAAAAGCTCTGGGACTTCCGTAACGGCGATTCATATCTGCCTCCGCCGTTTCCCAGCTTGCCAGGCCGGGAAGCGCCTTGCGACGAAAGAACGTGAGGATGACGGGACGCGCCGTTACCGCCGGTCCCGGATCGATCAGAAGTTTAGACTTGCCGAGGCCTTCTGCCCATGTTATTTTGCGCAAAACATTAAACGTTTTGCGGCAGGAGCGGGCGATGATCAAGATTGCCATCATGTTGGAATTCGCGGGGTCCTACGGTCGGGGAATCCTTCAGGGGGTGATGGAATATGCAAATTTGCGGAGCGACTGGGAATTCCTCATGCCGCCGATGTACTCGCTGAGTTCCCGACGAACCGACTGGCGGCAGGCGGACGGAATCGTGGCGATGGTGCACGCGCCGGCGACCGTGGAGAACTTTCGCCGGGCAAAGGTGCCCGTGGTCAACGCCGCGCGGACGATGTCAGCGGAGCGGTTGATGCGGCTGCACGTGCCCAGCGTGCTCCCCGACGACGCGGCCGTGGGCCGCATGGCGTTTGATTATTTCTGGGAGCGGCAGTTCAGGGCGTTTGGATTTTGCGGACATCCGACCGCGTCGTGGTCGCTGCTGCGGCGTAACGCCTTTGTCAAGCGGTGCCGGGCCGAGAAGGTCTTCTTCAGCGACACGGTGGACGCCAACCAGGTTTCCAAGGAGTGGATTCTTTCCCTGCCGCGGCCGTGCGCGGTTCTGGCGGCGAACGACCGCTACGCCTGGCACACGATCGACGTGTGCCGCGAGAATGGGATCGCCGTGCCGGAGGAGATCGCGGTGCTGGGGGTGGATAACGATCTTCTCCTGGTAAAGATGGTTCGGCCCGTGCTTTCGAGCATCGACCTGGGCGCCGAGCGATTGGGTTTCGAGGCGGCCAAGCTGCTGGAAACGATCATGCGGGGGAAAAAAGTGGCGAATCAACTCGTGGAAATTCCGCCGGCCGGCGTGATCACTCGCCATTCGACCGACGTGCTGAATATCGATGATCCATCGGTGGCGGAGGCGGCGCGGTATATTCGGGAACACGCCTCGGAACCCATCGGCGTCGAGGACGTGCTCTGGAAGGTGGCGATGAGCCGCCGGAATCTGGAACGGCGATTTAAGAAAGCGATGCGGCGGAGCCTGCTCGACGACATTCGCCGGGTCAGGCTGGACCGCGCGGCAAGACTGCTGCGCGAGACCGGCTTGAGCATTGAGCAGGTGGCGGAGCAGTCCGGCTTCAACAGCCACGTGCGCTTCACGACCGTATTCCACGACCGGATGAACCTAACGCCGACGGCTTATCGGAAATTGCATCGGACGGGGGCGGCATGATCGCTCGCAGCGGCTCGGCGATCTGGCCCGCGCGGAGAAGCTTCGCAGGAAATTCAAAGCCAAGACGGGTGATCGCGCCCGTGCGCGAGAAGATTTGGGCGGAGTCTTCTTTTGGCAGGCAGGAGCCGTGCACGGTGCGGGTGGAGCCCTCGGCGTGGGTAATGGTAATGACGGTTTGATCGGATGCGCCCGCGGAATAGACGATGGGCACCTGCGCGAAGGTGAAAGCGGCCATGCCGGGCTTAAGATCAATCGACTGCCACGAGCCATCCACGGCGAAGCAGGAGAAGACGGCGGGCTGGGCGAGAAGCTCGCTGAGGCGGAACAGGCGGGGGTCGAAGCAGATCTGCCCGGCGCGGATGCGCAGGCCCCACTCCCCCAGGCGGGTAATCATTTCTTCCTTCACGCGGCCGCTCATTCCCGGCTGGGCCGCGCCACGCGCCAGCGGAGTATGTGAATAAGGATCGGTGGGGAAGGCGCCATATTCGGCCGCGGTTTTCCCCAGCCCAAGTCCGGCGCGGATGTCGTAATAGCACTGCGCCAGGGCGTCGATTTCGCGAGGCGCGGCGCCGGCGTCCACGCTGCTCCAGAAGCATTCCTGCGCCGCCAGCAGCAGCTTGGAAACCATGTGCCAGTAAATGCAGCCGATGCCTTCGTACGCATACATGCGCTCGGAGCGGCCGTTGAAGTGTTCGTGGCCGAAGACGTCGTCAAAAAGCTTCAGGACATTGCCCGCCTGCGCGGTCACGAGATGTTCCCAGCGGTGATCGGCTTCGAGCCTCGACAACGCCTGCTGGACGTCGGCCCGGTTTCGGAAATGCCCGCTGAAGCGGTAGATGCCGTCGGCGTCACGGGCGACGATGGATCGGTCGCCGCCTTCGACGAGGGCGCTCAAGAGCGGACTGGCCTGCACCGCGTCGGGCGAAACAACGTTGCGCTGCAGGAAGCCCGTAAGCTCGCGGATTGGGTAGAGCATGAAGCTCTGCTGGTCCTTGCGATACAGCCGGCTGTTGAACAACGAGGAGCACAGCGACAGCGCCTTGGCGGGGCCGAGCATTCCGGAGGAGAGAAAGGCAACTTGTCCTTCGAGCATTTCGTCCAGCCGTCGCACGTATGCAATGCGATCCCCGCTGGTGAGGTCGAGAATGTTGTAGGAATGGGCCAGCCCATCGGATCGCCAGTTGGCGGCGAGGGATTGATCGGCGTGGAGCAGGGCCAGTTCGAGGAGGTCCAGGACCTGATCGACGGCGGCGGGGCGTTTGCCGGAAAAACCGCGGGCATAGACGCCGTGGCGGTAATCCTCGAATGTTTCGCCGAGATCGTCCATGAGGGCGCGGCGGTTTTCCGGGGAAACCGTCGATTGGTCGAGCGTCTCGGAATGGCTGGACAGCGCCGCGAACACTTGCTCGGCCCAGGTGATGACCTCGGAGGAAACGTCCACGGCCTGCGACCGCATCGGGCGCAGAAGATCGAGAAGGAACGCGATATACCGCCGCACATGAGCGAGGGTCACGACGGAAAGGCCCGCGCCTGCCAGGGCGTTATTGGCGTCGTTCCATTCGGGGCGCTGGGTGTTCATCCAGATTCCACCGCCGGGAACGAGGCTGCACATTTTTGAAAGCAGTGGAACGAGCAGCTTTTCCAGGAGCGCGGCAAGGTAGACGTTGCCATCGTTGTCGAGAAGGAGTCGGCCGTCGGCGCCCAGGAGCTTGACGCGGTTGTCAATTTTCGCGGCTTCGGCGGCGTCAAAGCGAATCGTCTGCCGCGGGTTGCGGGCCATCGCCCGATAGGAATCCAGCCGGTAAGGAACGTTGGCGTAGCTGAAAATCGGCTGCGCGATCATCTCCTGGAGCCGGTTCGGGTGGAAATTGACGGACCACTCCAGCAGGCGAAGGAGATAGATGATTTGGTGATCGCCCCAGTAGCCGATGTGGCTCCAGGGATCGCCTGGGTCCGGAATTTCCCAGTCGATGCCCTCGGAGGTCACGCGGTAGGGATTGAACCCATCGACGGTGGAAGCGCTGAGAAACTTGGCGATAAAACTCTCGAACAGATCGGGATAGGCCAAGCCAAGCGCTTCCCAATTCTGGAAAATGTCGCGCCAATTGCCTTCATAGCAGACGCAGGGATTGCCGGCGTCATCCCGCATGCGGATGGCGAAGCGATTCCAGGGCCGGCTGGGATCGCCATGGCGGCGGCTGAAGGTCAGCGGCAGATATTCATGGGCCAGGCGCAGCAGGTCGGGCACTCGCGACGCGCTCATGGCGGTAATCAACTCGCCGTGGGTCAGATGCTCGGGCAGCTTGTCAACGATATGGCGGTGGGCATGCCAGAGAATCTGATTGCGTTCCCGGACGAAGCGGCAAAAATCCGCGCTCTTGAAGCGGCCTCCATGCAGAGGAACGCCGCCCCGCATGGCGTTGAAGAGCGTATTGGTCGCGTGGCGGGCGCAGGTCATGCGATCGCCGGAGAGTTGCAGGCCATCGACTTCGGCGACGATCCGGGAAAGTCCCGCCTCGCTGAGTTTCACGTCATCATCCACGCGCCGGTGAATTTCGCGCGCGGGCTGGCGCAGGAGCAGCCGGGTTTCGGCAATGGCGGCGTGATCGCGCGCGGCGTCGGCGACGATCACCCAATCGACGCGCTGCCGCGCCAGCAGATCCAGGTTCTTGTGGAGCAAAAACGCGCCGCGCCGGCCGATGAGGCTGCGGGCCGCGGCAAACTCGCTCTTGCGGCGGAAGGCGTCAACGGCGCGCTCGTCCAAAAAAATGGCGGCGTCGAGACCGCGCGTCCATAGCGTGTTGGCCGTCAGCGATTCGGCGGCTTCGGGCCGGTCGGTGATGATCGAGGTCAACGAATACATCGCCAGCCCGGTCGGCTCATCGATCTCGCAGCGTTTGTAGGCGTCGACGAGGCAACTGAAGCTAAGCTGCTGGTTCATCGGTACGCCGGCGGGCATCACGTTCAGCAGGCCGTCGAGCAACTCGACGCGCACGTCGTTGTTCCGGGAATTCAGCAAAGTCGCCCAGCGGACGAAGCCGAACTTGGAGCTGGCCGCCCAGGAGTAGCGGAAGACCAACTCAAGCTCGTGGTTCACTTCCTCGAACGTGACGCGGCTCCCCAGCGGGCTTTTGTAGAGGTTGCGCTCGGTGGGTCCATCGAACCGGATCGGGGAAAAAGGCTCCCACAGACGCGTCGGTTTGCCCCGGCGGGTGATGCGGAAAAGCGTGTAGGGCCCGGAAATGCCGTGGGCCCGGTGTAGGCGATCTTCAGTCTCGTAGGGAAAGATCGTGTGATCGGAATCGAACCTTCCCGCCGTGACGCCGCACGTGGAGGAGAGATACATCCACAGGTCGGTCTCAGTGCAGAGCGTCATGAGGAATGGCTCAATCTGATCGTGGCCGGAGATGCGGTACATCTCCTGCCCGTCGAGCGAGAGGAAGCCTTCGAATCGCGAAAGCTGGTTGCGCGACGCGAGGATCTCGAGTGAAACACTCATGGGAGCACGGTCAATCTGGGCCACCTAAATGGTTCAGCGAAGCAATCACAAATCACGCGGTCGACCGGCGGCATTGGCATCGTCATCCTTTCAAGCCGACCCGCGGCGCCCTCGGGATCGCCGACAAAGCAGCGAAGCGGCGCCGACGAGGAGCAGGGCGGCGGACGCCGGCTCAGGAACGTCCGCCAGCAATCCGTTGGCCGTGGCGAAGGCGTCCAAGGCCGCAACGTCGCCGGCCGTGGCCGCGCCGCTCACGCTCTGGTTGAAGTTCGCCGCCAGGTCGGTGAAGTCGGCGGCGTTCACCAGGCCGTCGTAGTTGAAATCGCCCTGGTCCCAGCCGGTGACCGGCTGGTTGAAGTTCGCCGCCAGGATGGTGAAGTCGGCAGCGTTGACCAGGCCGTCCAGATTGGCGTCGCCCAGCAGCGTGTAGGCCACCTCGATCTGGCCGGAGACCAGGCCGGACACTCGGCCGTCCGCCCCATCGGCATAGCCGACGCCGTAACTAAGGCCATTAGTCTTGGTTAGTGCCGCCGTGGAAATGATGCCCGGGCCGTTCCACCCGCCGCCGTTGTAGCCGGACTTGATGTACCCGGTGATCGCCCCGATCGGATCGCTGGAGCCGTAGGTGATGATGACGTGATTATTGTTCACGTCCATTTGGCCGCTGCCGGCGATCGACAGCGACGAGATGTTCATACCGCTGGTCGCCGCGGGGCCGCTGCCACCGGAGACGCCGGGGGCAAGCTGAAGCAGACCGCCGGCTATGGTCACCGGCCCATTTGCGGGCAAAGCGCCTGGAGTGCTGATCAGAAGCGTGCCGGCCTGGACGGTGGTCCCGCCTGTATAGGTAGTGACCCCCTCGACCGTTAGCGTGTTGGTCCCAAGTTTTACCAATCCGATCGGGTTGTTTCCTATCCCGATCCCGATCGTAAAGCAGGTGAAGTTACCGCCCGCGGCATTCGTGGTATCCAGACCCAGGTATGAGCCGGGGCTCCCAACTGAGCCCAAAAGTTGGATATCGTAACTAGTGAATTCACCCGGCCCGCCCACGTTCAAGGCCAGCGTCGCGCCGCTGGCCACGGTGATACTGTCAGAGCTCCTCCAACCCGTGTAGTTGTCGTCGTACAGCGACACTTCCTGCGCCAATTGCAGCGTGCCGGCCTGGACGGTGGTTGCGCCGGTGTAGGTGTTGGCGCCGGAGAGCGTCAGCGTTTTGCCGCCGAGCTTGGTGACCGCGAATGCGCCGCCAATGGCGCCGGTTACGGTGACGTTCCCGGCGGCGGTGTTGAAGTTCGTATCTTGCTGAAGTCCCAGGTCCAAGGCGATGGTCTGGGTATTGGTGCTGTTGTTCACCACGTCGCTCGCAAGATTCACCTGATTCCCGTTGAGGGTGAAGGAGCCGGCCGTCGCCGTGAAGGCGATTCCGTAGAACGGAGTGGCGGCCGGGAAATCGTTGTTGTTATTGAGGCGTTGGGTTCCGGCGAAAACGAGCGGGGCGTATTGCCCGGGTGCGACACCGCCCCAGTTGTTGTTGGTGCTCCAGTTGTTGTCGGCGCCGCCGCCGTTCCAACTGGTGTCGAGCAGGCTGGCGTCGTCGACGAACAGCGCGCCGCTGGTATAGGCGGGGTCGTTGAAGAAGGCCATCCATTGGACGGACTGTGCGGTAGCAGGGGCGGCGGCCTGGACGGTGAGCTGGGTCCAGGCGTCGAAAGGATTGGCGTTGGACACGGTGGCGGTCGAGACGACCGTGCCGAGGTAGTTGCCGGTGCCGTTCGGGCCGTCGAAGAAAATCATTCGGACGTCGTCGGTCTCGCCGGGCGTCAGAGCATCCGTGCTGGAATTGACGAACCATGCCGAGGCGGTATAGGCATCACCGCCAGTGACGGAGGGGAACTGGTAGATGCCGCCGTTGGGTCCGGAGAACGTTTTGCCCACTTGCGTCCCGGAATGAGCCGTGATGCTGACTGTGTAGAAGCCGGAGTAGGGTGGAACCCAATTATTCCAGCCGATCCAAGGTCCAGCCGTCGACATGGCCACGTCAATGCCGGCAGAGGCGGCGGGGGCCCCGGCCACGCCGGCTTCGAAGCCGGGATCGAGAAGCAGATTTGTCTGCCCCCAGGCATAGGCTCCGCCGATGGCAAATGCGGCGACGGCGGCGCAACGATGAATGACAGCGGCACGGCGACGAGATAGAACTGTCCTGAACATTTTTGACTCCTCCGAAAAGAGACGAACCTTCGCCAGTCGACTTACCCTCTTTTTCGACGACCATTTGATACCTAAAATCGCGCGTCGACGGCCACTCCTTTTTGCGTAATAAATTTCATGCATTGCGGCAAGCGGCTTTCGGTCTTGCGATAATTCCGGATAGTAGGAGCGGCAGAAACCGGGCGCCGTCAAGGTAGATGCGGTTTGAGTAGCGGAAGGGTAGGATTGTAGTCAGGGCAGTTTATCAAAGAACCCCGGAAGCACGCTATGACCCATCATAAGGACATACGCATCGGCACGCTGGCTCCTATGGACAAGGGGGCCGGATATCTCAGGCAGATTCTGCCGCACGGATTTGAAAGCTTCTCCTTGACCTTCTGGGAGAAGATCGGCGACGTCGACATGGAACGCACTGCTGGGGAAGTGCTCGATTGTCTCGGCGACAAAGCGGTCATCAGCACGATCGGGATGTTCTGCAATCCCCTGCTCAAAGAATCCGCCGCCCGTGATTATGCGCGATGTATTGAGGCATGCCGGCTTTTCCACTGCGACATCGTCTCCGGTTTCGCGGGCGCGATCGACGGCAAGCCGTTTGCCGAGTCGATCCCACAATTCAAAAAGGTCTGGTCGGAACTCGCCAAGCGCGCCCAGGACAACGGGGTCCGCATCGCCTGGGAAAACTGCGACATGGGCGGGTCCTGGGATTCGCTCCGCTGGAACATGGCTCACGCACCGACGGCGTGGGAAATCCTTTTCAACGAAGTTCCCAGCCCGGCACTCGGACTGGAATGGGAGCCCTGCCACCAGCTTGTCTCCCTCATCGATCCCATTCCCCAACTGCGTAAATGGGCGTCAAAAGTCTTCCATGTCCACGGCAAGGATGCCACGGTGGCTTGGGATGTCATTCGCACATCGGGCATTCGCGGCGGCAAACCCTATGTCTGGCACCGAACACCGGGCTTCGGAGATACCAACTGGACCGATGTCATCAGCATCCTCCGCCAAAACAACTACAAGGGCACGATCGACATCGAGGGCTGGCACGACCCGGTCTACCGCAACGACCTGGAAATGACCGGGCAGGTTCATGCCTTGAACTACCTCAAAAATTGCCGCGGCGGCAAATATGTTCCTAATCCACAATGATCCGCGCCGGTAATAACGGTCTAAGGCAGGTTCTTCTTCAAAAAAGCGAGCGTCTGTGCCCAGGCTTCCCGGGAGGCTTTTAGATTGGCGCCGTTGCGACCCTCTTGCTGTCGAAGAAATCCATGGCCTGCGCCGTCGTAAACGTGCGGATCATACTGCTTGTGCGCATCCGCCATCGCCTTCTTCGTGTCGTCGACCGTGAGTGTGATTCGTCCATCATCGCTGCCATATAGTCCGAGCACGGGACAAGCAATGTTGGCGATCGCGTCATTCTTAGGCGGCGCACCGTAGAACACGACGGCGCCATCGAGTTTGGGCTGGCGCGTGGCATAGGCGAAGCTGACTCCACCGCCCCAGCAGAAGCCGATGCTCGCGACTTGGGGCTTGGCCGCGGGCAGGACAATCGCATAATCCCGGACGGCATCAAGCCGCTTGACCTCATCGTCGAGGGTTAACTTCCGAATATTTTCACCGACTTGCCCGCCCAGGGAATCCGTCCCGCCGCCATTGGGACCAATCCCCGACAACATATCTGGCGCGAGGGCGATGTATCCCTCAGCCGCCAGTTGGTCCGCCACCCCGCGGACCCAGTCCGACATTCCGAAAATCTCGTGGATCACGATCACCACCGGCGCCTTATCGGGGCGTTCAGGGTAGACCACCCAGGTATGAATCTTGATGTCCGATCCCGCCAGAGGCACATCCACCCATTCCCCGTGCCGGGGCGAAGCTTTCAGCGCATCGGCCGCCGTAGTTCCCGAGGGAGGGAGGGTTGGCGGAGACTGCTCTTGCTGCGCGAAACAAACACCCCATGCAGTCAACAGCAACACCGCCGGCGAAAGAACGGGCGTTTTCATCATGCCGGGCATTATAAACAAAATGTTTCGGGGCTGGAGCCGACCAAATCTCCCAAGCCACCGGCGACCGCATGGACCAACGTCCGCTACGGCGCAAAAGCCGTCTTGCTTGCTTCAATGAGGCGATGCGCCTCGGCGACAAGCATGGCCTGGACGTGTGCGTCAGCAAACAGGAGGTTCATCACGCCGGCGTGGGGGTTGTCGCCACGTTCATGGACGATGACCGTGCCGGCCGCATGGCGAATCCGCGTCACAGACATCCGGCGGCCCAGGTAGGCGTAATCGGACTTGTTGTCAATCCAGTCCTCCTTTTCCGTTGCGGTCATGGTGTTCCAGTTCGGCGGGATGCGCGTTCCCGACGACGGGCAAACAAAAAGGGCGACGTGATAATCGCTCGCCGATTTGGCGGCGGTCGCCAAGTCGGGCGGAAGTTGATCCGCGTTGTTGGCGGTATAGATCATGATGAGCAGCCCGATCTGCCTGAGATTGTCGGCGCATGTGGCGCGGTTGTCGATTTCGTCAGGACCGGTGGCCGGTTGTTGGACGAATGGACTTGCTCCGGAATAGTGCGACGGCGCCGCCTGCGCCGCCACGGGGACCGAACGGTTGTTGTCGCTGGTCAGCAGAATCGCCGTGGCTCCCGCGGGAACCAGGCTTGCCAACAGAATCACGACCGCGGCGATTTTGATTTTTGCGACCAGCATCATGGCTGAAGCTCCTTTGGCAATTCCGGCGGCGCCGGCCGAAGCCGAAGACGAAGACGAACTAATGAGCAGCGTGGGCGGAGCAGCCTGGGTGGTATGGGCGAGCAACGTGGCGGCCAACAGGCCCGCGCCGGCAGATGCGCCGCGACGACGCAGCAATCCCCCGAGCCGTTCCACGGCGGCGGCGATGCGTTTTTGCGCGGCGTCCTCGGAAACGCCCAATGCCTCTCCCACTTCCGCCAGGGTCTTCCGCTGGTAAAACCGCAACAACAACGCCTCGCGCTCGCTGGAACGCAGCCGATCCATCGTCTCCTCCAGCCGCGGCTCCACCTCTTCCCACACCGGCGCGGTATCCGCTTGGGAACATTCGCTTTTCAACATGGCCGCCTTCTTTTCGTATTTGTCCCGGCATGCGCGGGCCCGGAGGGCATTGGCCGACGCGTAACGCGTCGCCTTGAACAACCAGCCCCGAATCGAGACGCCGGCGAGTTTTGCGGCCTTTTCAACCAGGAGAAGAAAAACCGCCTGGGTTACGTCCTGGGCTAAATGGGCATCGCCCACCCTGCGCCGCGCGGCGCTATAGACCCAGTTGGAATGCCGCGAGGCCAGTTCCGCAAACGCCTCCTCCGAACGCGTCTGCACATATTGGCTCAGCAATTCAGCGTCGCTCTGTTCCACCATTACGGTCATCCCATTCTAACTGTGCGGCCAAGGGAAAAACCGAGGGACAAAAAACGGAACTGGGCCGTGCCGGCGACGCGGCCGCAAAAAGGGTTGTGAAGTCTCTACAAAAGTGGTGTCGCAATCCGGGAATTTGGCCCACGTGAATCTGGACATCGTAAATCTACAAAACACTGCGCCGGGGCGGTGACACTGTGGCGGTTTTCGATAGCGCAAAGCGCGACTGTGTCACTGTCACCGACAGTTCCGAGCGAAATATCGGGGGGCCGCCAATTGGCCGCGCGGCAAGGCGACGGAAAATGGGAAACGGCCCCGAATCGGATGACGGAAAAAACACTATCCCTCTATATCTATAGCGGATAGGTGAAAGTTTTGGTCCTGTTTTTCCAGAATTTTTGCCGCTGCTGGAGAAAAATTTTTGGGGCGCGCCCGGCCTGCGATGGCTAGTGCGGGGTGCACCGAAGCTTCGGCTGCCGAAGAACGGCCGGAGGACCGGCCGGCTCAGCTTGGAAAATGAGCCGGCCGGTCCTCCGGCCGCCGGTGCCAAGGGCGGGGCGATTTATCAAGAAAGTTGCGAAGTAACGTAAACCACGGTCCGGCTTATGCCGACAATCTGAGCCGTGTACCCGAACGCGGTCGGAAAAGGATTATTTGGACTACCGATGGTTGTGGCCTGGGGCGTTGCCGTTCTCGTCGGGACGTATGGCCAGGTCCGATACCAAATGACGCCCGCGGTGGTCGCATCGGCGGCGCCGGTTCAGTGGCCCGCGGCCGTCAGCTTTGAACGCAGCACCGGAAGATGGACATTGATTATGACGCTTCACCCGCAGTGTCCGTGCTCGCGGGCAAGTTTGCACGAATTGGCGGAAATCATGGCGCGCTCGGCGGGCCGTCTCGATGCGCGCATCCTGTTCGTCCAGCCGGCGAACGCGCCGGCGAATTGGCTTGACGGCGATCTTTGGCAACAGGCCAAAACGATCCCGGGTGTGACGATTTCGGTGGACAGGGATGGCCGGGACGCGGCGGCGTTCGGGGCATCCACCTCGGGCCAGGTCATGGTGTACGACGCGGCCGGGGTCATCCGATTCAGCGGCGGGATCACCGACGGCCGAGGGCACGAAGGCGACAACGCCGGGCTGCTTTCCATTTTGGATCTGGTGCGAATTGGCAGGTCGACGGTTGCGACGACCCCTGTTTACGGATGTTCGCTGGGAGTTTGCCGGATTAAGCGCAACTGAGGGAATGGAACATGACCGAAGCACTGACCATCGCGCCGGAATTGCGGCGGCAAATCGACGCCCGCGCCGATCAACTGTTGATCGAATACCAGAATTCCCAGTGGAAGCAGACCGACCATCTGTTTACGATTCTGTTCATTCTCCAGTGGGTCGCCTGTGTCGCCGTCGCCGTCTGGCTTTCGCCCCTGGCATGGGAGGGGCTGGAGAGCCGCATCCACCCGCATATTTGGGCCGCGGTGTATCTCGGCGGCCTAATCGCGGCCTGTCCGATCGCGCTGGTAATCGTGCGGCCTGGCGAGGCGATCACGCGCTACGTCATTTCCGCCGCCCAGGTGATGCATTCCGCGCTGCTGATTCACCTTTCGGGCGGTCGGATCGAAACGCACTTTCACGTATTCGGCTCTCTGGCGTTCCTCAGCTTCTATCGAGATTGGCGCGCGTTGTTGCCGGCAACGGTGCTGGTGGCAATGGACCATGCGGTTCGGGGCATCTTCTGGCCGGAATCGGTGTTCGGCATTGCCACGGTGAGCTATTGGCGCTGGATGGAACATGCCGGATGGGTCGTATTTGAGGACATCATTCTGGTTTGGGCATGTGTGCGGGGCGCGAAAGAGCTGGCCACCCTCGCCACGCGCCAGGCCGAACTGGAGGCGACCAACCAGCGTGTTGAAGCGGAGGTGGCACGGCAAACCGCGCGCCTGGAATCCGTGAGCCAGGAATTGATCGGGACGGCGCGGCGGGCCGGAATGGCGGACATCGCCACCGGCGTTCTGCACAACGTCGGCAACGTTCTGAACACCGTCAATATTTCCGCGTCGGTTGCGCTGAATAGGCTGAAAGATTCGGAAGTCCCAAGCCTGGTGAAAGTCGGCGAAATGCTTCAGACGAATCACACAAACCTGCCGGCATTCCTCACCACCGATGAGCGCGGGAAGCATTTGCCGGCATTTCTAATTGAGTTATCCGAATGCCTGAGCCGCGAACACGCCGGTTTGATCGATGAGCTTCATACCGTTGCGACGGGTCTGGACCATATCAAGGAGATCGTCTCGGCCCAGCAACAGCATGCCAAGAGCGGAAGCGCGCGGGTGAAGGTGTCGCCGGCGGAGTTGTTTGAGAAGGCGATCGGGATGGATCTTGGAGTTTCCACGAGTGAAAACCTGACCATCGTGCGGGACTTCCCGCAGATCGCGCCGGTCGTGCTGGACAGGCACAAGGTGTTGCAGATTCTCATCAATCTGCTCAGCAACGCGAAAAAGGCGGTCATCGCGTCATCGTGTCCGGAAAAGCGGATCGAATTGTCCACGAGAAAGATTGACAGCGGCGACAAAAGCGCCATTCGGTTCCAAGTCAGAGATAATGGGGTTGGCATTCACCCTGACAACCTGGCGAAGATTTTCGCGCACGGATTCACCACGCACGCCGAGGGCCACGGATTCGGGCTGCACAGCGCCGCCAATGCCGCCGGCGAAATGGGTGGGAAACTGACCGTTGCCAGCGACGGGCTGGATCGCGGCGCGACGTTCACGCTCGAGCTTCCGCTGGCGGGATTGTCGTCGGTCGAGCAACTTCTGTTTGACAGAAAGGAAACGTCATGCCAGCCGAAATGACCCGCGCAGCGCGTCGCATTCTGGTGATCGACGACAACGACGCGATACACAACGATTTCAGGAAAACGCTGGGGCGCGCCCAGAAGCCGTCCGCCAAGTTGACCAGCGCCAAGGCCGCGCTTTTTGGCGAGGTTGCGCCGGCCGACAATGACGCGCGGCAGATGCCGGAGTTTGAAATCCAGTCGGCGATGCAAGGCGAGGAGGGCCTTACCACTCTGGAAGAAGCGCTCCGCGAGGGAAATCCCTTCGCGGTCGCCTTCGTCGATATGCGAATGCCCCCGGGATGGGAT
>JBEKXM010000008.1:0-21098 GCA_049512115.1 Tepidisphaeraceae bacterium
ACCTGCCGGGCAAACTCGACCGGATCGAAAAATATACGGTGAAGATTCGTTTTGCCGACGATTTGGAGGCGGAGGTGAAGGTTTGGGTTGCGCCGGATGCGGAGAGCAAGGCGTTGATCGACGCCGCGGCCAAGGCAAAAGCCGCCGAGCCGCCGCCCCCGAGCAATTACGAAAACGTGCGCAAGTAAACGTTTCCCCCAGCACATTGTCCACTGGGCCAATGTGAATAGGCGGTGCAAAACTTGCCGGGTGCGAAGGCGGATGCCCCTCGCCCGGCAGTTTTCTTTTATTCTGTCCGCCCTCAAAGAAGCCCCGCATGTACATGCGGGGCTACGGGCGATACGATGATGCGTCTAAGAATTCAACACAGGAAAGGAATCCTGCGATGAGCCAGTTGATTGATCCCTCCGTAGCGCGTCAGTTCGATCGTCTTCCGCCGCATTCCATCGAAGCCGAGATGTGCGTCCTGGCCTCGATGATGCTGGATCGCGAGATCATCGGGCAGTCCATTCAACTCGTCGACCGCGAGTCGTTCTATCAAGCCGATCATCAGATCATTTTCGACGTTCTGCTGAAGCTCTACGAACTGAACCGCCCGATCGATTCGGTGATCTTGTTCGAGGAATTGGTCAAGCGGCAGTTGTTGGAGGAGGTCGGGGGGACGGAATACATCGCGCAAATCCTGAATTGCGTCCCCTCGGCGGCGCATGGATTGCACTACGCGGGAATCGTGCGCGAAAAGGCGATGCTGCGGCAACTGATCGCCGCCAGCAACGACATCCTCCGCGACTCCTACGCCCCCTACGAGCAGGCCGACGTCGTGCTGGACAAGGCCGAGCGCCGGATTTTCCAGATTGCGGACAAGAAGACCACCGGCTCGATCAGCAGCCTCGGCGACGTGGCGCACGAGGTCTACGAAATGCTCGAGGAAAAGGGCCGCCGCGGTCTGGAAAGCGGGTTTTACGAACTGGACGACATGCTCAACGGCATGCAGAACGGCGAAATGCTCATCGTCGCCGCCCGACCCTCCATGGGAAAGACCGCCTTCGCCATGAACATCATCGAGCACCTCGCCGCGGACATGCAGCTTCCCTGCGGCATCTTCTCCCTGGAAATGAGCAAACAACAGCTTGCCCAACGGTTGATGTGTTCCCGCGCCAACATCGATGCCCAGAAAGTCCGCCGCGGGATGCTCAACGCCTCGGAGTTCCAGCAACTCGCCCAGACCGTCACCGGGCTTTCCAAGGCGCCGATCTGGGTCGATGACTCGGCCGGCATGACGCCGCTGGAACTGCGCGCCAAGGCCCGCCGCCTGAAGCTCAAGCATGACGTGAAATGCCTGATGGTCGATTACATGCAGCTCATGTACAACCCCGGCTCCGAAAGCCGCCAGCAGGAGATCAGCGAGATTTCCCGGGTGGTGAAATCCGTGGCCCGGGAACTGGAAATCCCGGTGATTTGCCTGTCGCAGTTGAACCGAGCCACCGAAGGCCGCGACGGCCATCGGCCGAGGATGAGCGATCTTCGCGAATCCGGCAGCATCGAACAGGACGCCGACGTGGTGATGCTTTTACATCGCGAGGATTACTACCGCATGAGCGAGCCGGATTTTCAGCCGGACAACATCGCCGAAGTGATCGTCGCCAAGCAGCGCAACGGCCCGACCGGCACGATCAAGCTGACGTTTTCGAATAAGACCACGCGCTTCGAGAACCTCAGCACGGCGGTGGACCCGTTCCAGTAATCACACGCACAAGGGACAGGCTGGAACAGAGGCCGTAAAGGTTTTAGCTTCGCGTCACTGTGCGCTTGATCCGCACCCCGTCAAAGAAGTCTAGGAATTGCGGCAACACCTTCTCAGGGGTGAACCGCTCGCCAGCTTGGCGCGCGGCGGAACTTGCAGTGGCGTATGCCGCTTCGTCATCGCAAAGGCGCACAATTTCGCTCAACCACGGCTGGACCGCGGCCACGGGCGGTGGAGTACGCGTCCGTATGGTCAGGTCTTTCGGCAGGGGCAGCACCACGCCGGCGCCGGCGCATGCCTCCGCCAGGCCGCCACGGTCTGAAACGATCGGCGGAATCCCATTGAGAAGTGCCTCCGCCGCGACGCGTCCCCACGGCTCGTCCCAAACCGACGGAGCCAGAAGCAGCCGCGTCGGTCCGTAAATGTCGCGCGGCATCACCACCGCCGGCGCTGTCATCAGGCTGGGGTGGCGGCGTAGATCAAAACCTCCCGCATCGCCCACAGCCACCAAAGTGCCGGCGTTGGCGCGCGATTCGATGACCAGCATCGGGATGTCCGGACGACGTGTCGCCAATTCCTCCGCCAAGCGGGCAACGAAGACCACGCCTTTTTCGTATGACGGGTTGACGAAGGTCACGAACAGCGGATCGTGCCGCGGCGAGATGATATCTTCGGGAATCAGCGGGCCGCTCAGCGCCGTCGAATCGACCCCGATGCGCTCCAGGTAACAGCGGCGAAGATATTCGCTGCATGTATGTACGGCATCGGCGGTTTCGAATGCGCGCCGGTCGTAATAGGTGTGCTGGTGAATGGAAAGCACCACCACCGCCCCGCGCCGCCGAGCTTGGCGATGGCGCTCTCGCTCGACCGGCATCGCGCCGAAGGTTAGCACGATCTCGGGGCGTAGCCGCGCCAGAATTCCGCGATAGATTCGATCGAAACGCGGCCCATGCACGACGTGGGGGCGATCAAGGCGTACCGAGCCGGTGTCGAGCAGCGTATATCTCACGCGTTCCCGCTCGAAGCGAATGACTTTGGCACCTTTGTCGACTTCCTGGATTGGATTGATGCCCATCCCTTGCAGCATCTGCGTCGTGTTCGCCGAGACCTGGGGATCGGGAAATTCCGTGGCGGTCGTGCCGATCGCCTCGATCTGATATCCACCGCGAGCCAGAAGTCGGCCAATCGAATCCAAACTTCGGGCCGCCCCGCCGGAGGGATCGAGCGGATTCTGGCTCAAGAGCAGAAGCAATCGCCGGCCCATCCCGCATACGTTACCGCGGCCTTCGGGCCGTCGAAAGCATCTCCTGGAAATCCCGCATGAATCCGGCGCGGGATCAGCGTGCGCGGAGTAGAATCGTCGCCATGAAGATCGTCCAGTCCCTATGGAGCAAACCCGCCCAAGCCTCAGGCGGCTGGGAAAGGCATACCGGACATTGGCCCAGTCCGCATTTCTTCTGGTGCTCCTGGGTGCTTTCGACGCAATGGGCGTTCAAGCACTACGGCAACGTCGAACTCGTCACCGACGATGAAGGCGCCCGATGGCTCGTAGATAGGCTGAAGCTGCCTTTCACTTCCGTTCGAACGGACCTGCATTCCCTGGATGTACCGGAAAGCCTTTGGGCCTTCGGAAAGATCGCCGCCTACGCTCTTCAGAAGGAGCCGTTTTTCCACATCGATGGAGATGTCTATCTCATGGGAAAATTGCCGCAGAAATACGAGACCGTCGATCTGCTCTGCCAGTTCTTCGAACAATATCCGGCCTATCCGAATTTCGAATATTTTTACGACAAGAACCGCGCGGCCATCGAGAAATCCAGTTCGTGGCTTCCGGGTTTTTGGAAATTCATGAACGAACGCTCGGCAGCCAATTGCGGCATCATGGGCGGGGCGAACATCGACGCCATCCAGAAATACGCTTCAGATGTTCGGGGCCTGGTCCTGCACCCGCAAAATCGGGCGATCTGGACCGATGCTTCGCTGAATCTCTACGTCAATTGTGTCATCGAGCAACAGGCGCTTTGGTGTTCCGCGCGGGAGCAGGGCGTGACCCTTACCCCCCTGTTTGAAAACACGGATTTCTCCGACGTGGATTCGTTTCGCCGCAAGGCTCTGGCGACGAACTTCAATCACGCCGCTTCTATCGCCAAGAACCGGTCTTTCGGCACGCATTTAAAAGAACGAGTCCAGGCCGAATATCCCGAACAATACCGCATCATCGAGGGCATCTTCTCGTCTAACACGAGCGAACTGTAACTGCCCAAGGTGGTTCGATCGTTGACGAAAAGTGAACGCGGGGAGCGGGCTTTCTAGCCAAAATCCCGCCGAAGAGCGGCAGTCATCCGCTCGCTGCTTTGCGGCGTTTTCGTCGATTGAGACATGCCAGTGCGGGCAAGACCAGGAGGCTGCCGCTCCCCGGTTCGGGCACGGAAGAGGTGTCGCCAATATCGATCGAGCCGCTCGGCACGGTGACATTGAACGTGTCGTTCTCGCCATAACCGGTCCAATTCAGGTAAACGTCCAGCCCCCAGCTGCCGCCGGACGGGAGCGCACCGGCGGGACCTGAGGTGACATCGTCGAGCACATCGATCGATGAACCGGTGAGGATCGGAGGGGAGGCGGTATCGTCGGCATTGAGACCCCAGGAGGTGGAAAACGTCAGCCCATCGTACGATAGAGTTCCCCCGGTAATGCTGGCGTTGAGGGCGCATGCCACGCCCAACACGTCCCCCACATTGGGCGCGCCGGTAATGCTGCCGCCAAAGTGAAAATCCAAATCAAATTTGCCGCCGGAGCCACCGGAACCGCCGGAGCCGCCGGAGCCTGGAGCGGTGAAATCGCTTCCAAGAAACGGGCCGAAAGACCCCGTGATATGCGCGAAGCCGTCGGATAATGTGGAACCCGTGAAGCCGACCCCCCCCCAGATGCGAACACGTTTCCATTTTCAGAAACGGCGGTCTGCGACCCGTCAAACCCGAAAAGCACGATGGGAGTCGCCCGCGCGGGGCGTGCTGCCACCGTTGCCAACGGTACGATCGCCAAAGCAGCTGCGCAGCCACCGGACGACATCGCCGACTTGGCACGCTCCAACAATGATTGAACCATCTTTCCCTCCTGTAAATGTTCACTCAAGACTTGTCATTTCCCAAAGGAAACGACGCATAACGGACACCCCCTCAAAGCACGTGGACAACATAACCGGCTAGCGACAACACCTCCGCATCGTAATCCTCTACTATATGTGGCGGTCGGTAGAACGCAAGAGAAATGATGTTATTTTGAGCTGCTTGGAAATGGTCTGTTTGAAAACTAAGGCGGCAGGTTTTCGGTCTAACGCCATTCTTCGGTTCCGCAAATGCGACAAGCTAGACACAAATGCGACACCATCTGGGGAACGAAAGCACGAAATGAAAATGACATGCAATGCGGCGCGTGATAACAGAGACGTTCCGGCAATAATCAGATCGCTTTTCCACCGATGGTAACGTGAATCCCAACCGGCTGGGCGGCGGGGGAATAATTGGGTTCGATGGCCAATTGCAGCGGCCGGCGCTTGCCGGCCGGGGGGAAGCCGTCCTCGTCGATCATGCGCTGGATGGCCATGATGCCTTCGATCAGCGTTTCCGGCCGGGGCGGGCAGCCGGGGACGTACACGTCCACCGGCATGAACTGGTCGATCCCCTGGATGGTGGCGTAGGCGTCGAACACCCCGCCCGTGCTGGCGCACGCCCCCATGCTGATCACCCATTTCGGTTCGGTCATCTGCTGATAGATGTGCTGCAACACCGGCATCATTTTGATGCCGACCCGCCCGGCGACGATGAGCAGATCGCTTTGCCGCGGGCTGAATCGCATCGCCTCGGCCCCAAAGCGCGCCAGGTCGAATCGGCTGCACCCCGTGGCCATCAATTCGATGCCGCAGCACGCCGTCGCGAACGGCATCGGCCACAGCGAACTCCGCCGAGCCCAATTCACAACCTTCTTGAGCTGGGTGGTCAGGACATTGTCGGGAAGGGTCTGGGTGTCCATGATGGGATTATAGTACGGGATCAGGCTGTTTTGCGGAAATCCGAAATCCGAATGACGAATCAAGCCCGAATGACGAATGTCCGAATGTCTTGTTTCGTCATTTGGTCATTCGGATTTAATTCGTCATTCGGATTTCGGATTTCATTTCAGTCCCACCTAAACACGCCCTTGCCCCAGGCGTAAAAATAGGCCACCAGAAGGATCACCACAAACGTAATCATTTCCAGCAGGAGGATAAGTCCGTTTTCGGGGCTATCGTCATGGACGTGCTTGGCGAAAATGGCCGCCCAGGGGTAGAAGAAAACGATTTCAACGTCGAAGACCAGGAAGATCATGGCCACGACGTAAAAGCGGACGTTGAACCGTTTGCGGGCGTCGCCGATGGGCACCATTCCGCTTTCGTAGGTGGTTTCCTTGCCCGGACCGGTTCGTCTGGGCCCGATCCAGAGGGACAGGGCGATATTGGCAAAGGCGAACCCAACGCCTATCACCACCAGCAGAACCACCGGCGCCCAGGAACTGACGGGCGAATCGGGTGTTTGCTGGGCGAGAAAATGCCAGGCCATTGAACTCATAATAAAAGCGGAAGGCTAATCTATGCGCCGGCCGCGGATTTGCAACCGCCATGACGCAAAGGTCATTGGTCATTTGTCACTTGTCATTAGTCATTGGTATCGCCGATTCGGAGATGCCTTGCGAATGACCAATGACAAATGACCAATGACAAATGACCATCAGCGGTTCAATCTTCTTTATTCCCCAGCGCCGCAATCTTCGCCTCGGGGATTTCCTTTTCCGCCCCGTTGCCGTCGCCGTTGACGACGCCGACCTCATGGCCCATGACCTTCACGTCCTCGGCCGCGATGTGCCGCACGGAATGGAAGAAGCTCGTCCGATCCAGCACCCGTTCCTGGAATTGCTCCAGATAGAGGTAAATCACCGGCGTGATGTACAGCGTGATGAATTGCGAGACGATCAGGCCGCCGACGATGACCAGACCCAGCGGCCGGCGCGAGGCCCCATCCGCGCCGAAGCCCAGCGCGATCGGCATGGCGCCCATCAGGGCCGCCAGCGTGGTCATGATGATCGGCCGGAAACGGTTCATGCTGGCATCGTGAATGGCATCGATGCTTTTCTGGCCCTGGGCCATCCGCTGCAATGCGAAGTCGATCATCATGATGCCGTTCTTCTTCACGATCCCCATCAGCAGGAACAGCCCGATGAAGGCATAGAGGGACGCATCGGCGCCGAAGATGTAAAGCGTGAGCAAACCACCGACCAGGGCCACGGGCAGCGAGGACAGCACGGTGACGGGATGCACGTAGCTTTCGTAAAGGATGCCCAGGATCACGTACATGATGAAGACCGCCAGCAGGATCAGGATGCTGAGAACGCGGACGGTTTCGGTGAAGTCCTTGGCCTCGCCCTGGAGGTCGCCGCGGACGCCGGGCGGGACCGCCTTGGCGGCGGCGTCCTCGATGAACTGCGTCGCGTTGCCCACGGGAACGCCCGGGTTCAGATTGAAGTAGATCGTGGTCGACGTGAACTGGTTGATGTGGTTGACGTTCTGCGGGCCGATGGCTTCCTGCCAACTGGCGACCGCCGGCAACGGAATCAAACGCCGCCCGTCATCCGACCGGACGTACAACCGCGAGAGATCGGACGGAATGGCCCGGTCCTGGTCCTCGGCTTCCAGGATCACCTGAAACTGGTCCTCCGGCTTCTTGATGAGATACACGTAATTCTGCGAATAGGCCTGTCGGATGGCGTTTTCGATCGCCGCGGCCGAGACGCCGTAGCTGGACGCGGCGTCACGCAGAATGTTGATCTGAAGGTTCGGCGTGTGCGTGAACAAATCCGAGGAAACCGTCGCGAACAGATCGCGCCGCGACTGCATCGTCGCCGTCAGCTTGTTCGCCGCCGCGTACACCTGCTCGATATTGATGCCCGAAATGGCATAGGCGTATTTGCCCTGGTTGCTCTGGGTGGCGCCCGTGCTGATCTGCAACACCGGCGAAGGCTGCAGGATCACCATCGCGTTGACGATCCGGAACAATTTCGCCATCAACTCTCGGGTGACCGCCAGGATGGGCGGCCGCGTGCCGGCGTCCCCCAGGAACGCCAGCACGAATCCCTGGTTCGACGGCAAAAACTGCGAATTGCCCGTCATCGTGAACGTCGTCTCCACCGCGGGATCGGCCTGCAGGATCTTGTCGGCCTGGTTTTGGTAGACGCGCATCTGCCGGTACGACGCCCCCTCCTGACCGATCATGACCCCGCGGATGAACCCGCTGTCGCCGATGGGCAGGAAGCTCTTGGGCACCTTGTAGAAGAGCCAGAGCGTCCCCGCCAGGGTCACAAGCCAGATCGCCAGCGAAATCCAGCGGTAGCGTAGGAACCACCACAGTGATTTTCCGTAAACGGACAGCACCCGGTCGATGACCGCCGTTCCCAGGCGCTCCATGCGCGTGCGGCGAAGCGTTTTGCCCCGGCGGGCCAACATGCGCGAGCACATCATCGGCGTCAGCGTCAGCGACACGATCCCCGACGCGAAGATCACCACGATGATGGTGATCGCGAACTCGCGGAAGATCCGCCCCACCAATCCCGGCATGAACACCAGCGGCACGAACACCGCCGCCAGCGAAATCGTCATCGCCAGGATCGTGAAGCTGATCTGCTTGGCGCTGTGAATCGACGCCTCCAGGGCGCCTTCGCCGTGCTCCATCCGGCTGACGGTGTTCTCCAGGAAAACGATCGCGTCATCCACCAGGAAACCGACCGCCAGCGTCAACGCCATCAGCGACAGGTTGTCCAGGCTGTAGCCCAGAATCTGCATGACGATGAACGTCAGCAGCAGCGACAGCGGCAAGGCGAGGATCGGAATCAGCGTGTCGTTGACGCGGCCGAGAAATGCGTAAATCACCAACACCACCAGCACGAACGCGGTGAGCAGGGTTTTCTGCACGTCGTTGGCGGAATTGACGATGGACTGCGAGCGGTCGTAGACCAGGTACAAGCCGATGGACGCCGGCAATTGCTGCTGAATTCCGGGCAGCAGGTCGCGGATACCCTTGGCCACGGCGACGGCGTTGGTTCCCGCCTGGCGAAAAACCGCCAGAACCACCGTCGCCGACGGCACCTGCCGCGACCGGTTCCAGAAATGCAACGCAACCCGCTCGTCCTGGATGGTGTCTTCGGCCGTGGCGACGTCGCGCAGGTGAACCGGCGAACCGTTGACGTTGGCGATGATCAAATTGGAATATTGCGCCGCGTCCGTTAGCTGGCCCTGGGGCTGCAGGAGAAACGTGCGATGCGCGCTGTCGAACTGCCCCGCGCCGACGTAGGTGGTGCCGGTCTGGATCGCCGCCGCCAGATCGTTGATGGTCAATCCTCGAATCGCCAGCGCCGACGGATTGGCCTTGATCCGCACCGCCGATTTCGTGCCGTAGGTATCCACCCGCGAGACGCCCGGCAGGATGCTGATGCGCTGCGCCACCTCCGTGTTGGCATAGTTGTACAAGGCGCCCCCGGTCACCGTGTTGCTCACCATGACCAGATACATGATTGCCTGGTCGTTGGGATTGGTCTTGGAAAACGTCGGCGGAGAGGGCAAATCAACCGGCAGGCTTCCCGCCGCCTGCGAAATCGCCGCTTGAACGTCCGTCGCCGCCGCGTCCAGACTCTTGCTCAGGTCGAATTGCAGCGTGAAGCTCGTGTGACCCTGCCCGCTGGAACTGGTCACCAATTGCAAACCCGAAATCTGCATGAACTGTTTTTCCAGCGGCGTGGCGACGTTCGCCGCCATCGTCTCCGGGCTTGCTCCCGGATAGCTCACCTGCGCCGTGATCACCGGATAATCCACCGCCGGAAGATCGTTCACCGGCAACGCGCGATACGCCATCACCCCGAATAGGATGCACGTCACCGTCAACAACGTGGTCATCGCCGGCCGGCGAATGAACCGCTCCGACAAATTCATTTCGCCGCTCCCTGCGCCGCCTGCGGCGGTGCCGAGGCCAGCACGGTCACCGGCCCGCCCGCAATCACCATGAGTTGTCCGCTTTGCACGATCGTTTCCCCCTCTTTCAACCCGTCGAGCACCACGACCTTCTCGCCCTGGCGCTGCCCGGTCGTTATGTTTCGCTGCTCCGCCGTCTTATCCGCATGAACCACGAACACGTAGGATCCCGCCTGCCCCACCTGCACGGCATTGGCGGGAATCAACCGGGCATCCTTCATCGTGTACAGGATCAACCGCACGTGGACAAACTGCCCCGGCCAAAGCTGGCGATTGTTGTTCGGGACCATGGCCCGAAGCCGGATCGTCCCCGTGCCGTCCTGAACCGAGTTGTCCAGGAACGTCACCTCGCCTTCGATCTGGCGCCCCGGATTGTCCGGCGACTCGACCAGCACCCTCAGCGGGCTCTTCGCCAGATTTTCCCTGACCCGGCCCAGTTCGTTTTCCGCGACGGTGAAATCGACATAGATCGGCACCAGTTTCTGAATGCTCAGCAGGCTGGTCGAATTGGCGTTGACGATGTTTCCCACGTCCACCAGCCGCTGGCCAGCCCGCCCGTCGATCGGCGACTTCAGCGTGCAGTATTCCACATTCAAACTCGCCGTCTCTATCGCCGCCTGTGCCGCCTTCACGTTGGCATCCGCCACGTCCACCGCGCTCTTGGCATTGTCGTAGTCCTGTTGCGAAACCGCCTTGCTCGGCAATTCGCTGGCCACGCGGGTGAAATTGGTCTTGGCATTGGCCAGCTGCGCCTGGTTTTGCTCCAACATCGCCTGGGCCTGATCCAGCGCCGCCTGGTACGGACGCGGATCGATCGCAAACAGCTCCTGGCCCGTATGCAGATCGGTGCCATCCTCGAAATCTCTCCCCACGATCTTGCCCGAAACCTGCGGAACAATGTTGACGACCTCCGTCGCGGTCGTCCTGCCGATCTCGTCCAGATAAACCGGCACGTCCTGGCTCACCACCGGCGCGGTTGTCACGACCGGCGGGGGCATCGTGAACCCGCCCCCCGCGCTGGCGCGGTTGCACCCGCTTTCCACCGCCAACCCCATCGCCGCGGCGGCGATTAGCAAAATAGAAAATTGACGAAGCATCTTCTTTCCTTTGGCGTTAGATAAAGCCGGGGGCAGATTTAAGGCGCGTCCCTTCGGGATTTCCACCCGCCTATTTCACCCATATTGTCTTGATATTGACGAACTCGTAAATGCCGAATTGGGACAATTCTCGCCCCCACCCGCTGTTCTTGACGCCGCCGAATGGCAGACGCCAGTCGGATTTGACGATGCCGTTGATAAAAACAGCGCCCGATTCGATTTCCCCCGCGAGAATTTCGGCGCGGTCGATGTCCCCTGTCCAGATGCTGGCGCCCAGGCCATAACGCGAGGCATTGGCCAGCCGCACCGCCTCGGCGGCATCCTCGGCACGCACCACCGCCGCCACCGGGCCGAATGTCTCCTCCTCAAATGCCACGATCCCCGGCCGAACGTCGGCCAGAACCGTCGGCTCATAAAAGAACCCCTTGCCGCTTCGCCGCTTGCCGCCGAGCCGCAGCTTGGCCCCTTGCTCCACGCTGCGCTGAACCTGCCGGTGCAACGTTTCCAACAGATCCAGACGCGCCAGCGGCCCAACCTGGGTCGCGCGATCCAGGGGGTCCCCCACTTTCATCGCGGCCATCGCGGCGACCATCGCCGCCTCAAACTCGTCGGCGATGCCGCGCTCGACGATGAACCGCTTGGCGGCGATGCAGCTTTGGCCGCTGTTGATGCAGCGCGCCTCGGCCGCCCGGGCGGCCACGGTCTGCACGTCCGCATCCGCCAGGACGATGAACGGATCGGACCCCCCCAATTCCATGACGCTTTTCTTGAGAGCTCGCCCCGCCGCCGATGACACCGCCCGGCCCGCGCGCTCGCTGCCGGTCAGCGTCACCGCCCGAATCGCGGGATGGTCGATCAACTTTTCCGCCGCCTGGTTGTCTTCGATCAGCAAGGTCGAGAACACTCCCGGCGGAAACTTGGCATCGGTGAAGGTCCGCTCGATGGCCAGCGCGCATCCCGGCACGTTGGGAGCGTGTTTGAGCAGCGCGACGTTCCCCGCCATCAGCGCCGGCGCGGCGAATCGGATGACCTGCCAGATCGGGAAATTCCACGGCATGATCGCCAGCACCGGTCCCAGCGGATCGAAACGAACGTAGCTCCGCGACGCATCGGATTGAATTTCCCGCGCCGCCAGGAACGACGCCGCGTTTTCGGCGAAAAAATCGCAGGCCCCGGCGCACTTTTCCACTTCGGCTTCCCCCGCCCCGATCGGCTTGCCCATTTCCACCGCCATCAGCCGCGACAACTCCTCGCGCCTTCGCCGAAGCCCCGCGGCCGCCTCCTTCATCAGCGCGCCGCGATCCTTGATGGAAACCGACCGCCATTGCCCGAACGCCTTCTCCGCCGAACCCAGCGTTTGCTCGATTTGCCCCGGGGTATGCTCGGCATATTCGGCAATCACCTGTTCGGTTGCGGGATTAATTGATTTCATGCTGATCTCGTCATTGGTCACTTGTCATTTGTCATTGGTATCGCCGATCCCGAATTGTCTTGCAAATGACCAATGACAAATGACCAATGACAATTTCTGTTGCATTTCATTGCGCCGTTATGCACACTTCGCCCATGGCCTCCGAATACCTTCTCACGCAAATCGACAAAGCCACGGTGATCGAGTTCCGCGTCCCGTCGCTGATGGAGCCGGCCCAGCTGGAATCGATCCAGCAACAGCTTTTCAAGCTGGTGGACGAGCAGGACAAGCGCATCGTCATATTAGACTTTTCAAAGGTCGAGTTTCTTTCCAGCCAGGCGATCGGCATCGTGATTGGGCTCAATCGCCGGCTGTCGGCGTTGCCCAACAGCAAGCTGCTTCTTTGCGGCGTGAACGGAAAGTTGACGGAACTGCTCCGCATCACCCGCCTCGACCGCGTCCTGAAAGTCAAGCCCACGCAAAAAGAAGCGGTCAATTCGTTGGCGATGCTGTAAGATGGTGGCATCTTCAACTGCGGAGGCAACAATTATGGCCGACATTCGCACGGCGGTTCAATTCAGCGTGTTCCTGGTCAATAAGCCGGGGGTCTTGGCGCAAGTTACGCGGGCGCTGGCGGATGAGAAGATCAACATCGTCGCCATGACGCTGGTGGATTCGCAGGAACATGGAGTCCTGCGCCTGGTGGCGGAAAATTCCAAGGCCACCAGAACGGTCTTGTCGAATCTGAATCTGCCGATGACCGAAACGGAAGTGTTGTGCCTCGATCTGCCCAACCAATCCGGCGCGCTGGCCGACGTGGCAACGGTCCTGGGGCAGAACCACATCAACATCAACTACGCCTATTGCACCAGCGGAGCGCCCGGCGGACGAACGACCGGCGTGTTCAAGACCGGCGACCAGGCCAAGGCCATTCGCCTCTTGCAGAAAACCGGCAAACTACACAAGGAGCCCAACCTGCATCGCCTGCGCGCGCGGCAATGATTTTGAATCTCACGGCAACGCCGTGCAGATCACGGTTCGCCGCCGGGGGCGGGTGTCGAATTCCATCAGCACGATCTGCTGGTATTCGCCGGTCAGCAGCCGCCCATCGGCGAACGGAACCATCACGCTCGGCCCCACCAGGGCCGCGCGCACGTGGCTGTGGCCGTTGTCGTCGTTCCAGGTGGCTTCGTGCAGATAGTGCGCATCATCGGGAACCAGCCGCTGCATCACCTCCGCCACGTCGTGCTTCACCAGGCCGGATTCATATTCCAACGTGGTGAGCGCCGCCGTGCTGCCGACGATAAACAGATGCAGCACCCCTTCGCCTTTCAAATCCCGCAGATGGGGTTTGAGCGGGACGTTCAGGTTGATGATGTCGTTGCCGCCGTCGGTTTCGATTTCGAGCGTAAAGCGCGTCATGTCGGTTTCCGCAATCGCACATTATAACATGTAAACGAGTCCGACATAGCCCGCGCCCGGCACGATGGGCACCCGCGGAGCCGGGCGACACCGAGATAGCGCTCGCGTCAGAGCTGGCCGCGCGTTACAATCCCCTCGTTGCCGTTTGGTCACATCTGATCTCTTACAGTGGAGGTCTCCATGAACGTCATGCAACGCGTCCAGTTCAGCAGCGGCGGGCGATATCCCGTCTTGCGCTCCATCGCGATCATTTACCTTTTCCTTGGCGGCATTGCCGTCATTGGCGGCGTCGTGGCCATGCTTTGGCTGCTTATCCGGGCGCCGTTTTCGCCGCTGGATCGGATAATCCTGGCGGCCGCAGCCTTGGCCGGTTCGGTCTTCGCCGGCGCACTTATGCTCGGCGCCGCCGAGATCATCAAGCTGTTTGTCGACCTGGAACACAATACGCGGATGGCGGCGACGGATCGCCCGATGACTCCGCCGACCGGCCAGACGCCCCCCGGCGGCCATACGAACCGAATTTCGGTCCTCGAAGAAGAGACCGCCGAGGCCGCCCTTATCCGCGGACATTGAAGCTCCGACCGCGAATACCGGGACAGCTCTGAATTTTCCTGGGCGATGGAAAATCAGAGTTGTCCCGGTTGCGATTCCACGCCTTTCCAATGATTGCCGGACGCGCGACAATCGTTGTGCATGATCTCTGGGCCCGCCACCGTGAGTTTTGTCGGCATCGCTTTCCTCCTTCTGATCGGCGGCGTCTGGATTCTGTTCGCCCTCTGCTTTCCCTTCGCCATTCGGCGCGCACCCCTCTGGCTTCGGTTGGTCTCGGTCGTGGCCGGCGTTCTCATGGCATCCGGCGCGATCGGATTTTTCGGATCAGGCCTGTCGGCGTGCGGTGGGCTGAACTGGCTTCCGTCGTCGTTTGAATGGCCCGTGGGCCATGCCAACGGCGTTGTGACCACCGCCGACGGATTGCACGTCGTCCCGCTGGACGCGCCCGGCCGGGTTCAGGTCTATGACGCCAATTGGCGTTTTCTGCGAGGCTGGGCCGTGGATACGGGGGGAAAACCGTTCAAACTGCAAATCTCCCCCGACCGTCACATTGAAGTATTCGGTACACGAACGCACGAGGTTTACACGCTGCAAGGCGCTCTAGTCCGAAGCGAGCCGTTTCCGGATACCGCCGACGCTTACAACGCCATTCCCAACGGCGCATCGTGTGCGGTGCCAACGCCAATCTGGCTGTGGGTTTTCGCCGGTCCGTTCGCCTCATGGGCCACCGCGCTGGTGGGCTTGTTGCTGTTGGTGCTCACTCAAAGGCTGGCAAAGCCATATAACCTGTCCACCCCACCGGCGAATTTGGACGAAGCGACCTCGCGGGAAGTGATTGTGCTGTCGGAGCCCGAGCATGTCTCGGTCAGACGGCAGGATCCTCTGGATTCCGGGGCGACGATTCCCGGCCAATTCTCGGCCGGGAGTTACGGATGTCTCGGCGCGATTTCGATTTGGACTCTCGGCTGGGTCACCGTGGCGTATTTGGCGGTTTCGCGCGCTTGGCGGTCTCCAGACGGCTCGGCGATTTTAGGAGCAATCGTATCGGGACTCGTCGCGTTCGTTGGATGCCGTGTTTCCGTCGCACTGTTGAAGACCCATTCGCCGGGGAACGTCATCAGTGTATCAAGTTATGTGTCGATGCCCCGGCGCCTGATCGGATGGGTTGCCGCCCTGGTGTGGTTCGCCGCGGCCGTCGTGTGGAATCTGGGGGTTTTCGCGACGCTTTTCAAATTGGCCCAGGCCGGGCGCGGCTGGACGGTTCTGTTGCTGCTTCTATGGTCCCTGGTCGGACTCTTTCTCCTATTCGTCCTGCTCACGGGCATCGGCGTGACGATCGATTCGTTGCTCCGCTCCCTGCGCCGCCGCGACGATTCCGGCGGGCCATAAGACCCACGCCGCCCAGCATCAAAAGACCCACGCTCATCGGCTCAGGAGCTACCGCCACAGCGCTGAACGTATAGCCGCTCAACAGTGGGTCGTTCGTGCTGCTCAGATCAAGCCCCAGGGTGTCCGTGGCCGTACCCGGAAGGTTACTGCCCGAGAACGTCAGGAACAGGTTGTACTGGCTCCCGAACGGATCAGGCGACGGGCTAGAGGTGCTGGCCACAACATGCGACGCCGGAACGTTCGCATCGCCGCTGTTGATTGCAGCCACCAAAGCAGTAAGGGAGCCGCTCGAAACATCGACGCCGAAGACCTCGGTATCGGTCGCCGGGTTCCAGGGGTCAACTTCCACGGAGCCCGTCGCAGTAGCCGTGAAGTTGGTCTGTACCGCGGTGTAACTGCCGTTACCACCGATAACCGCCAGCGTGCTGCCGACTTGTGAGCCATAGCCCGTCGCAGGGGAGTCCCCCGCGGTCAGCGAGACAATCGCGTGACCCGTTAGGCCGGTCGTCTGGATGACCAACACCGGGAGATTCCCGACTTGATTAACAGTAGCTGGTACTGCTCGATATACGGAGGGTGCACCCGTGCTCGGATTGCCGGGTGCGGCAAGACTCCAATAAGCCGTACCCGCAACGACAATCGACGGCGACAAGGTTACCGTGCCGGTGCCTGTACGTTGGTACTGAAGGTTGGTGAACACAGGAGTTGCTTGGGCATAACTTGCGCTCGTGCCGCCGAATTGCCCAATCTCGCTCGCGCCGCTGGCGGTGCCCGCGTCCGGCGGGACGTTACCGCCGCCTATGTAGGCATGCGCTCCCACCACGCCGTCGCTGGCCTCCACGTCACCTTGGCTCTCTATTGAAGTCCATCGCGGAACATAGGCGCCAGTAGTGTTATTGCCCATAGTTGTGTTGACGATGGCCGTGCTGAAGTACCCAAAGCCAGTCGAGTAACTAGGGCTACCATTTATCTGAGCACCACGCACCGGTTGAAGGTTCGCTCCGTGTGTATCTGTCGATTCAATGTGAATGCTTATGGCGGAAAACCCCATGTTCGACGGCTGAGTCGCACCCGAATCGCTGTTCGTGGCACCGGTAAATTTGCCGCCATCCGGATTGGGATTGCCCGTTATGACGGCATCCATCGCCATAAACAGGTAATCACCAACCGGCACGTTGATCGTCGTGGGAGTGCTGTTCGAGATGCTTTCAAATGTGGCGGTGCCAAAGTTTTTTGCTGAATTTTCGATAAAGACGCCGTTGGTGAAGTTGGCCGTGGCCCCGCTCTGGGCCTGAGCGTAGAACGGCGCGATCATTATCTGAGCCTGCGCCGACCTGGCGACTATCGTCGCGGCCGCGGCCATCGAAATGGTTGACAAAACCTTCGAGAGATTTTTCTTGGATGGTTTCACAATCCACCTCGCAAATCAGGCGGGCCTTGGGAGCTCGATCCTTTCGCGATCGCAATTCGGTCGAGCCAATGATGAGCGCTGGCGCGAAGCATTTCGCCGCCCGGTGACAGTCCTACTAAAATGACATGGAAAACCGCCGCTTCAAAGATATGACGCTTCAACGGATTATCAAGTTAAATTGTATTAATTAACGCAAGTTATGGTGCGGTTTATTGTCGCAGGGGCAATCGCATTGTGAGACACGATTGTCGTCAATTGCGAACTTCCGAATGGCGCAAAATGCCGGATTAGCGTTGGATCGTTTTTGGTGACCCTGGTCGGCTCGTTTGGGTCACGGGTCGCGATGAAGCGTGGCGAAAGAGAATGGAGTCAGCTATCCGAGGATTTTTGCGCCAGCGTCCGGCCGAGCATCGCGCGGTCGAGCGTCCCATGTGCGATTTCCGGAATCCCAGACTTACGCCCAGTAACTTTTTATATTTTTTCCCCCAACCAAACGAAAAACACGCCCTAAACCTTCACCTCCCAGCTATAGACATAGAGGGCACTACATTTTTTGTCGTCGATCCAACGTCCGTGATGCTGCCCCGAATGCGGTCATTTCTGACACCGACAAAATGGCCGACCGTTGCTTTTTCAAGTAGGTCCCCCCCGTCAACGTAGACAAAACCCCCCGCGGCGCTGCCGAAAACGGGGGTTTCGTAGACGGCACACCAAGGCCAAATCTGCAACCGTAGTTTTATGATGACGGTTACAGCAAGAAAATTCAGACTAACCGCAGATTACCCGGCGCGGCATAGCCGCAACCCAAAAGAGATATCGCGCGGAGGCGCGGAGGCGCGGAGAAGAGAGAGGATGGATCAAATTGCCCCCTTCAATTCTTCGCGCCTCCGCGCCTCCGCGCGAACTTTTTCTTTTGGGGACGAGTTTGTCGGCAAAGCCAACTCCAGGTCCTCGGCGTTCTCTGGCAAAGCGGGCGACCCGGCGTTTGATCGCCGGAACGAGCGGCAATAATCCGGGCTGAAAATTTGCGCAGCGGGCGAAGATTTTGATGGATTGCAGCACGGATTGACGCGGTAGGCTTCGCCTCCGCGGCGGATGGGAAGAACGAACTCATCCATTTCCTATCCGTGTTATCCGCGAAATTCGCGGTTGGACTTCTTTTCAAACCGCGACGAAATGGCCGGTCGATGCTTTTCCAAGTGGGTCCCCCGTGTGACAGTGACAAAACCCCCCGCGGCGCTGTCGAAAACAGGGGTTTTGTCACCACCGCACCAAGGCTCAATCTGCAACCGTAGCATTATGATGACCCCCATCCCCAAACTTCACCCCCACGCGATCCAGCAGCTTCACCACGTTATCGTGATAGAGCTTCTGAATGACATCGTCCGGCAGCGCCAGCCCGCGCAGCACCGGTTGCTGATCCTCCTTCAAATCCGGATCGAAAATCGGGCTGGGGCCGTTGTACGCCGTTTCCCAAAGCTTCCGATGTGCCCACATCCGGCTGGCGAGAAAATCGAACCCGCGGTCGTCCCCGCTCACCTGGTCCGTCCCGAACAGAATGCGGTCGGCGTTGCGGATCATAAATTCGCGCGCCGCATCGCGCTGAGCGCTCAGCTCGCGAACCATCCAGCGAGTCGCGCTGTTGTCCAGGTACAGATTAGGAAAGCGGTCCAGCAATCCCTGAAGCCGGGCCAGATTCTCGGGGTTTCCGCCCATGTGCGCCCCGAGCCATGGATGATCCCGGTATTCTTCCAGCACCCCCTCCCACATCGCGTAATGCTCCTGGCGGGTGCCGTATTTCGCGGCGTCGTTGTACTTGCCGGAATACCACGTATCCGGATCGCCGACGTGGCTCATCAGGATCATCCCCCGCTCCGCCGCCTCTTTCAGCACCGGCCGCAGCGCCGGCGAGTCCAGCCGGATTTTCCGCGTCGCCATCGTGCTGGGCGCCATGTGGAATTTGATGATCCGGCTTCCCAGGTTGTAAAACATCTCCAGCCGCCGCAGCCAATCTTCCACCGACGGATTCTGCCATGCGGGTATGGTGATAAACTGGATCTTCCCCGGCCAGTCGCGCTGGATTCCCAGCGCTTCCTCCAGCGGCGACATGGTGACGAACGCCTCGATGCCGTAGTGCGCCGCCGCATCGAACCACACTTTCGCATGCCGGGCCGCGATCAAATGCGTATGCGCGTCAATGACCAGCCCCCTGACCTTGGGCCGTGGGATCGGCTTGTGGAAATCGAGATTCAGCCGGTTGTATTCGTTCGATTTCGCCGGCGCCAGGGCCGCGGCGGCGGCCGCGGTGAGATTCGCCGGCGGATTCACCCCTGGCGGCGGATTCACCGCCTTTTCAACAACAGTGCTCATTGAAGGAAGCCTATGCGGCCCGCGGGGCGGATTCAAACCTGGCGATTCAACCTTTTTTCAACCGCTCGATGGCCGCTTCCACTTGCGGCGCCATCGCCGCCAGGTCCGACGCGGCGCGGCTTTGGTCCTCGCGGAAATCCTTGGCCCGGTCGGCCAGGGACTTGAGCAGCCTGATGTCCGGCTCCTCGGCGCGCTTGGCCAGGCGATCGCTCACCTGTTGGATCAAATCCTGGTTCTCCCCCGCGTCGAGGGTCAACGGGGAGCGGCAAAGCCGCTCAAAATCCGCCACGCGGCCCGCCAGGTCTTTCCCCTTCTGCTCGATCTTGGCGGCATTGGCCTGCATCATCCCAAGCTGGTGGTTGGTGACCGCCTTGGAGTATTCGCCGAAAATCGTCAGCAGCACGCGCGCCGCCGGCGCCAGCGTCCGCAGGTTCGCCGAAATCCTCGCGTTCATCTGCCCGACCAGCCGATCCACTTCCGGATTGCCGGTCTCCACGTCCTGCGACGGTTGGGGCGTCCACGTGCCCGTGAGCGAACCGTCCACCGTATCGTCGCCAGAACCCTCCTCCGGCGCCTCGAACAGGTCCCCCATCGACCCCTGCGCCGCCTGCACCGACGTGAAGCTGTAGAGCGGACCCAATTCCAGATAGTGCGGCCGCAATCTCTCCCAGTCCTCGGCGAGAAAAGTTTCGATCCGGTTCAGCACGGTCAATCCGTCGCCGATCAGCCCTTGATCGTCCGTGCGCCGCAGCAAATGCCTGCGAAGTTTCTTGAAGATCATCACGTCGGCGACGATGACCGCGATCAGCAGCCCGCCGCAAATCGCGTCCCGGGTCGGGTTCGGATATTTGACGAAGGCGATCGCCAGCGCCACCAGCAGCGGGAAGACCGCCGCCTGATAGAAGGCAAAATCCGTGCGCGCCATCCGCGCTTTCAAAACCGCTTTGGACCACAGCGTCGCGATCCATGCCGCCACCCCCGCCGCAAACAGCGGCGATTGCACGGTCTGAATCAGCAGGGGTTTGGGTTGCGGCGGCGATACCATTTGAAACGCCCACATGATCGCCAGGCCCACCAGCACGACGGCGATGAACGTTCCCGGCAGAAGCTGAAGCTGGCCCATGCGCTTGCGGACCAATGCCGCGTGTGCCAGCGCATCTTCCTGGCCTGGGACAAGCTGCCCGGCCTTGGCCGAATATTGCAGGCTCTCCAGCCAGCCGTAGTTGTTGAAATGCTGCTTCGCCTCGACGACGTAGGCCGCCGCCAGTTTCCCGCGCCACGCCGTCAGAATCGCATTGGCCTTGGTTTCCCATTGCGGATCGTCCAGGGCCCGGCGCAGTTCCTTCATCCCTTGTTGAAGCTGCTCGCCGTTGAGAAGCGTGGCCGCCCGCTTCGTCGGTTCCTGGCGGATCTTGGTGAACGGCTCGCCCGCCGACACCACGCTCAGCGCGTTGCCCACCATGAACGCGCGATATTTCCGCCGATCGAACCGGTACGCCGCCGTGATGATGTTGGCGCGGAAGATCAGCAGGTCTTGTCGCTGAATCCGGCCGAAGAATTCGCGCCGGGCCTCGCGGGTCAAATTCATCACCGCGGTCCGCAGCGGCGTGCTGGAGATCGCTTCCAGCAGCTTCTCGTTCAACGCCGTCGAG
>JBEKXM010000009.1:0-20837 GCA_049512115.1 Tepidisphaeraceae bacterium
AATTGGATCTTCCCAAAGCCTGGCGGCGCACGGGATACTTCGGACATACGCCCGTCGATTTCTACGGCGCGCGCGGCGGATTCAGCCCGCTGGGCGGCGGAAAGCTCGTCCCGATCGTCGCGGAGAAAATGGTCCTGCTCGACACCGCCGCCGCGATCAGCCCCGTGGGCCGCCTCACCGCGTACTGTCCCGACACTTCCAGTTACCTCCAGGTCGACCGATTGGGACGCCTCGTTGACAACACCTAACCTCCCCCACCTTCGCCCCCATCATCTGAAGCTGGCGCTGCTCCAGCCGCAAATCGCCCCCAACACCGGCAACATCGCCCGGGCGTGCGTCGCCAGCGGAACCGAGCTTCATCTCGTCCGCCCGCTCGGCTTCGTGCTCAACGACAAAAACCTCCGCCGCAGCGCCATGGACTACTGGCCTCGGCTTCGTTTGACGGTTCACGACGATTCCAACGGATTTTTCGATTTCCTCCGCCGCGACGCCGCGCGCTGCTGGTTCTTTTCCAGCAAGGGCGAAGGCGCCCTCTGGCAAACCCGATTCACCGACGGCGACTGGCTGATCTTCGGCAGCGAAACCGCGGGGATCGCCGAATCCGTCCTGGCGGCCCATCCGGGCCGGGTCGTCCGCATTCCCCAGGCGCCGGGGGAGCGATGTCTCAACCTCGCCGCCGCCGCCGCCATCGCACTGTTTGAAGCGCTCCGGCAGATTCAATCGGATACAATATCCCCTTCACGAAAAGGCGACCTATGAAATCCCCGTTGGCGGAAAGACGTTGCAAGGCCTGTGCTCCCGGAACCCCGGCGTTATCGGAAAAGCGAATCGCCCTTTTGTTGCCCAAACTCCACGGCTGGAAGCTGCACTCCGGCGAGTTGTGCAAGACCTATCTGTTCAAGGACTATCACCACACCATGGCCTTCGTGAATGCCGTGGCCTGGATGGCGCATCGCCAGGACCATCACCCCGATCTCAAGGTCAGTTATAATCGCTGCGAGGTGCGATACAGCACTCACTCCGTCAACGGCCTTTCCGAGAACGATTTCATCTGCGCCGCCAAGGTCGATGCCCTGATGGAATGACGCCGCCGGCCGCGAGAGAAATATGCCGACGCCCGCCATATTCTTGATTCTGGCGACGCTGCTGCCGCTGGCGTGCTTCGGATTGCTGCTGGCGATCGGCAGGCGGATGGGCGATCCGTTGGCCGGTTGGATCGCCGCCGCCGCCGCCGCCGCGGGGTTTGCCCTCTCCATGGCCGCCACCATCGCCTGGGTCAATGGCGGCGAGCTCGCGGGGACCACCTGGGGCCCCGGCGACAAACCCATCGAGCTCACCGTCCGATTGCTCCCCGCCGGCGCGGCGCCCGCGTCAGACCGCGGCAGCTTCGGCAATCTGAACATCTACATCGACAGCCTCACCATCGCGATGTTCAACACCCTCACGCCGGTCGCGGCCCTCGTCTGCGCGTTCGGCGTCCGCTTCCTCCGCGGCGACGAACGCTTCGCCCGATTTTTCACCCGCCTGCAATTGTTGCTCTTTTCGATGCTCGGACTTGTCCTCAGCGGAAACCTGTTGCAGGTCCTTCTATTCTGGGAATTGATCGCCCTGGCCGCCTGGCTCCTCGGCCGGCTCGGTCCGCGGATCGGGCGGAGCCGCGCGGTTGTCTCGTTCATTTTCAATCGCACCGGCGATGCGGGCCTGATCCTCGGGCTGGCTATTCTTTTCCGATTCCTCGGCAATGCCACGCTCCTGCAGCTCGACCGCGTCGCGGTCGGCTCACTGATCCCCGGAAAGGCCCTCACGATCGTCAGTCTGGCGCTCCTCTGCGCCGCCGCGGTCAAAACCGTTCAATGGCTTCAGCGCGTCCCGATCCCCGCCGCGGCCGTCGTGCAATCCATCACCGTCTGCGCCGCCGGCATCTATGTTCTCGCCCGCGTTTTCCCCCTGCTCACGCCGGCGGCCAGCCTTGCCATCGCCGTTGTCGGCCTGCTCGGCCTGGCGATCGGCGCCATCCTCGCGCTGAGGGAGCGGGACGTCATGCGCCTTCTGGCATACAGCACCGTTTCACAATTCGGCTTGATGTTCATGGCGATCGGCATCGGAAGCTGGGTCGGCGGGCTGTTTCATCTGCTGACCCACGCCTTCTTCAAATCGCTTCTTCTCCTGGCGGCCGGCGGTGTCGTGCACGCGGCGGGCGGCGAGCAGCGGCTCAGCGAATTCGGCGGCCTCGTGCGCAAGCTGCCGATCTCCGCCGTCTTCTTTGCGCTGGGCCTGCTGGCCATGGCTGGAGCCCCGGTCACCGGCGGATACTTCAGCTCGGAATCCATCTTCGTCCACGCCGGCGCCCTCGCCGCCGCACGCGGTGGATTCTATTGGCTATTCTTCATCATCCCCGCCGCCGTATCGGCTCTCACGGGTTTTTACATGACCCGATGCTGGATGCTCATTTTCTGGGGCGAGCCGCGAAACCAGCCGCTCCATGAACGGGCCCGCGAGCGCATCAGCTTCTGGTTTCCGCTGGGCGCCCTTGCCATCCTGAGCATCGTCGGCGGAAGCCGGCTGTTGGAGATCGACCGCTTCATCGCCCAATCCGCCGATGAAACCGAAAACTATTGCAATGTCGCGCGCGATCCCGCGTCCGCTCCGTTCGCGGCGTTCACCGGGCAATCCGCCGGACTTTCGGAGGACGTCGGCGAGCGGCTGTTTCACCAATATGCGATCTGGCCATTCGCCGTCGGAATCGTTACGGGGATTGGCATTTATTCGCGGCGAAGAATCCTGCGATAATCGTCGCCCGCAAGACGAGGCGGCAATCCGAGTTTTTCGGCGGAGCCTCTCAGTGGCACAAATTGACACGCGCCATTGCGCATGCTATGCTCGTCATTATGCCGACCCGTACGACAATGAACGTCTCGTTGACGCCCGAATTGGAGAAGTTCGTCGAGTCGCGAGTTGCCACGGGCCGCTACCAGACCGCCAGCGAGGTCGTGCGCGAAGGCCTGCGATTGCTCGAAGAGCAAGAGCGACGGCGGGAAGCCAATTTTCGGGCCCTCAAGGAAAAGCTTCAACGCAGCGCCGCACAGGCCGAGCGCGGTGAACTTATTCCCGGCGAAGAGGTCTTTGGCGAAATCCGTCGGCGCGGGAATCAACGGCGTAAGGAACGGGCATGAGCCGGTTCCTGGTTACGCCGGAAGCGCGGGCCGATCTGTTTGCGATCTGGGAACACGTCGCCGAAGACAGTCTCGACGCGGCTGACAGAGTTATTAGTGAAATCGAGGAAAGCTTTGGCAAACTCGCAGAAATGCCGGGTATTGGGCACTTCCGCGATGATTTACTCGATCACCATTACAAATTTTGGAGCGTCTATTCCTACGTCATCGCCTACCAGTGGGAAGCATCACCAATCCAGATCATCGCCATTATTCACGGCGCTCGCGACCTCGACGCATTCTTCGGGCAACGCGAGAATATCCAATAGCGGTTCCGGTCTTCCAATGAGACTTGCGTTTACACTTTGAATCCTCTTGCCTCACGCCGCGCTCTGCATCTCTTGCGGGAATTCGGCTTTCATGGCTTCCACGCGCTTGGCCAAATCCTCGGTGGCCACGTGCGTCTTGTGGATCGGCTCCAGCAGGTCGTCGATCCACGCAAGCGTGCGCGTCGTCAGGTTCAGGGAATCATCGGCCGTCTCAGCGCTCTTCCAACGGCCCAGCAGCCGATCCACGCGGCGGCGCGTGCTCCAGCGCAGCAGCGACCAGATCAGCAGATACCAGAGGATCAGAAACACCGCGGTTTTCAGCAGCGACTCGGCGCTGATCACTTCCACCAGCAGAAGGGCCGCGTCGCGCACGGTTGCCAGCGCGGACTTGGCCGTCAGGACGGCCTGAAGCACCGGCTGGACAAACGGGAACCACGCCAGCGCCCCGATAGTGAGCAGAATGCGAAGCAGCGGCGCGATGAGTCCGGATTTTCCCGAAAGGCGAGAAAGAACGATCTCGCGTTGGCGGCGGAGGGTTTCGATCAGCGATTGCCGGAGCCGGGTTTCGGCCATCGCGGCCCCCATCGGCTCCCAGAGTTTTTTCGCCGCGTAAAGCGACGCGACCGCCGGATCGGATTGATAGAGCTGGGCGAAAGCCGACTGTAGCGCCGTCGAGATCGGTCCGCCGGCGATTTTCAGATGCGAATCGACGAGCGCTTCCTCGCCGCCGAAGAACGAGCCGGCCGCGGCGTTTTCGCGGATCAGCATCCGCAGCGGCGACAGCAGCGCGTGCAGGACATTGACGATCGGCCAGCGGGCAACCCGGCGGGCGAACACGCCGTCGGTCATCACCATGCGGTACGCCGGATCGTCGATCATTCCCGGGACGATCGTCTCGACGAGGGGGATTCCGAGGCGTTGGTTGAGCAACTCGGCGGCCGCGTCGTCCAGCCTCGCCAGCCGCCGCGCCTTCTCCGGCAAATCCTGCCGCGCCAGCCAGGCCAGCAGCGTGCGCCCGCGCCGGCGTGCGGCCAGATCGCGCGATTCAGCCAGCGCATCGGCGGATTTCTCGCACGAGAGCAACTTCGACAGCTCGGGCAGATCGAAATCCCCCGGCCGCCGGGCCGAGATCATGAACACCCGCGGCGAATCCGGCAGCGCGAGCACGCGCCCAATCCGCCGGGCGAAATCCTCGCGCAGCTCCGCCGCCTGATCGGCGGGGACCTGATCGGTCTTGTTCAGGCAAAAGAGGAAATTCCCCGGATCGTTTCCGGCCGCCACCTTCGCCAGAAGATTTTGCGGCTGAACGTCGGCGTATTTTTCGACGCTCTGAATCCAGATGGGAAACAGCATGTGCCGCAGCGTTCGCCGGGTGATTTCCAGATGGGAAGCGAATCGGCTGTCGATGTCCGGCAAATCCAGCAACACCTGCCCGCCGAGTTTGGCGACATCGTGCGGGACGATGCGGAATTTCCCCGGCACCGCGCGCTCGAGGAGCGCCGCGGCCTCGGCCTGGCGCGCGCGATGCACGTACGCCACGGCCGTTTGCGTGCCGGGGCCGTGCGAGGTCTCATCGGTGATCGCCGCCCCGGCCAGCGCGTTGACCAGCGCGCTCTTGCCGACTTCTTTCCCGCCGATCAGACCGACGAGGTAAATCCCGCCGATCTCGTCGCCCGCCAGCGCCGGCGAATCCTCGTCCAGCAATTCCGGGCCGGCCGCGCCGGTGAGTTCGATCGTTTCGAGAACAAGTTGTTCAGCGCTAGAATCGTTCATATCTAATGTCCGGTCATTGGTCATTTGTCATTGGTCATTGGTTTTTGCAAATGACTAATGACTAATGACCAACGACTTTTCCTCCAATTCCTCGGCCATGGCGTCGATCAGGTTAAGCTCCGCCAATCGCGGGGCGCGGCTTTCAATCCAGGCGATGGATCGGCGAATCTGCTCGTGGGCCAGCTTCTCGAATCGGTCGGCGATGGCGCGGTTGGCGCGGCGGGTGCGGGAGGCGACTTCGTTGCTCAATCGCTCGGTGAGCCAGGTCGCCAGCGAATATCCGCCCAGGATCATCAGGTCGATGTGACCGAAAAACGCGTGATGCGCCGCGACGATGATCGCCAGAAGATACGGAGCCGCCTCGGTCCATTGCGTCAGCTTCTCGCCGCCGGGAAGACGCCGCAACAGTTTGAGCAGCAGAACCGTGTCGCGCGGCATGGCGTCCCAGCGCTTCTGGAGCCAGTCGTTCAATTCCTTCAGTTCCTCATCGGCGATTTTTCCCGCATCGGCGGTATCGAGTTTCGACCCGGCGTAGCCGGCGCCGGGATCGCCCAGCCATTTCGGTCCGGAAGGGACGGAACGGAGACAATCGTCGATCCGGCTCTGGATGATCGCGAACTGATCGGTAAGGGTCGCGTTGAAATCCGGCACCTGGCGCGCGGTGGAATTGCCGTCGGTTCCCAAGGCCGGGTTCAATTCCGTTTTTCCGTGCATCACCAGTTCCCAGGCGGTCCTGGGCAGGCGCACGAGAATTCCCGGCACCTGGCGAACGCGGTCGAGCACCCGTCCGGGACCGATCAGGTAGAGCACGCTGCGCTGCTGCAACCGGCGCTGCAACTGCTCGGTGATCGGATTGACGTCGACGCCCGGCGGCGGCGTTTCCATCGCCCGCAGTGCGGAAACGGCGGCGTCGGCATCCCGCCGCTGGGCGCGCAGAGGGCCGGTGATCTGATCGCGCAAACGACCGAGTAAATCGGTCACGCGCACGACGACGCCGGACCGGTGCGCCGCATCATCCGCCGATTGCATCGTCGATATCGCCTGCCGAAGCGATTGAAGATTGCCCTGGGCCGGAGGCTCGTACGCCGCATCGTCGCGGGCAACGGCATACACGGTCGCCTCGGCGTCATCGGCCGAGACAAGTTGCCGGTAATCCTCCAGCATTTCGGCGGTCTCGCATTTGTTCATGACGAAGATCGCCGGCAACGCGTATCGCCGGGCAAGCCGGTAATACGGCAATAATTCGGTCATCTGATATTTTTCCGGCGACACGAGGAAAATGATCCCCTCGGCCCAGCGGAACGCGCGGTCGGCCTGGGCGTGATGGACCGGCTGATCGCCGTCCAAATCCGGCGTATCCACGAGAACCACGCGATCCAAAACGTCATGCTTCGTTTCAACGATCAGAAGCGAATCGGCCCGCCCCCGAGCGGGCAGATCGGCCGGCGGCACGGGCGCGTGCGGCAACGCCAGCCAGTTCTGGGGAACTTCGGTGGCGATTTTGGCAATGCCGATCGGCCCGGCGGTGAAGGTGCGGCGAAAGCTCGCGGCGGAAAGATTCGCCTCCAATATGCGGTTGACCAACGTGCTTTTACCCGTTCCGGTGCCGCCAAGGATGGCGACGATCATCGGCCCCTCGCGTTTTGGCCGCAGGTGGAACAGCGCCGCCGCCGCATCGCCGCGCCAGCGGTCGATCGCCGCCGATTGAACCCGCAGCGCGCCGATTTTCGCGTCGAGCGATTCCAGCGATTTTTGCAGCGATTTGATGCCCATCGGCATGGAGAGTTATATCAGATTGGCGTGGGGAGTAGAGTGAATCGGAAATTCGAATGATGGAATGGAAACAACCCCCGCAAAGCGGGGGACAAACGGATCGCAACACACGCCAATTGTACCGCCGGCCGCCCGCGCGGTAGCTTTCTCTCGTGAGCGAAATGTCCGAACGCACGGCCCGGATCGCGCTGGCGGTGGTGATGCTGCTGGGGCTGGGGGTTCGGCTGGGGTGGGCGTTGCATCAATCCAACGATGGTGCGGCCATCGACCGGTTGCCGGATCAGCGGGAGTATCTGGAACTCGGCCGGCATTTTTTCGGCGATGACGGATTGTGGATGGTCGATGCGCGGTTCCGGCAGACGGTCTACGCATATCGCACGCCGGGGTATCCGCTGCTAGTGGCGGTTTGCGGGGCGAAGCCGGCGGTGATCCGGATTGTGCAATGCCTGCTGGACACCAGCACGATCCTGGCGGTTTTTCTTCTGGCCCGGCGATGGCTTTCGCCCGGAGGCGCGGTTTTTTCCGCGGCGATCGTTGCGGTCAATCCGTACATGATTTTTTTTACCGGCCTGATTCTTTCCGAGACGCTTTTCACGGCCATGCTCTGCTGGGGCCTGGCGCTGCTGATTTTGAGCGACGGGCCGTGGCCGGATGGACACAAGCTGCTGGCCTGGCTGGGAGGCGGGATTATCCTGGCATTTGCCGTGCTGGTGCGGCCTGGCGCGATGCTGATTCCCGTTGTGCTCGGTTGCGGGGCGGCATTGGCGAACCGTGATGTGCCGCGGGCGTACGAAAAACTCTGGCCACTTCCGGTTGCGGCGACCATGCTGCTGGTCACGGTCCTGCTCCTTTTTCCGTGGGCGGCGCGCAATCGCTGGATACTCGGCTCCTGGGTCTGGACCAGCACCAACGATGGAATTACTCGGTATGATGGATTCAACCCCGACGCCACGGGGGCGAGCGATCAGAGTTTCGCTCAGTCGATGCCATGGACGCGCGACATGAGCGAAATTGCCCGCTCGCGCTATTTCGCGAAATTGGCCGATGATTGGATCGCGGATCATCGGCTGGAAGCGATCCGGCTGGCCGGGACCAAAATCGCCCGAACCTGGAGCCCGATGCCCTTGAGCCAGGAATATGGCAGCCGGCGATTATACGAATCGGCAGGCCTGGGGTTTGGGACAGTGCTGGACGTGCTGGTGTTGATCGGCCTGCGGCGGGGAATCCTGTCTGGGCCGGTGAAGCGGGTTTTGATGCTGCCAGCGGTATATTTTACTGTGGTTGCGGCGTTATCGGTCGGCTCGCTGCGTTATCGCATTCCGGCGGAAGGGCCGATGGCAATCGTGGCCGCCAGCGCCGTCGCCGGCGCGCGGCGTGGGGCATAAAGCGAACTTTTATGTTGGCCAATCCGGAGCGCCTGTTCGAGAAAAGCTGGAGGCCGCGGCATCCGCTGCGCCGCCAGCATTCCGCCGCGCGCCGTCACTGCATGGCCGGCCTGCTGCTCTTTCTTTGCATCATCATATTTGGATACATCTATTTGACGGACGTCCAGCGCGTCCGCGGCATGGCCAGCGCGTATCTCTCCGATCTGCTGGGCGGCGAAGTGACGATCGGCACGGCCAATCTCTCGATCTTCGAGGGATTGCGCCTCGACGACGTCACGTTGCGGGTGGACAAGACCAATCAGCCGGATTCGATCATCTTCCATGCCCGGACGTTTCTGATCCGGTATCAACCGGCGGAGCTGCTGGCGGGGCGGCTGTCGGCGACGCAGATCATCGCCATCGGCCCGGTGGTCATGCTGGTGGAGAACCCGCAGACGCATCGTTGGAATTACCAGAGGATGTGGCACGGCGCCGGCCAGCCGCCGCGGCATTCGCCGCTCAACGGCGCCGCCGGGCCTATGGTCGTGCCGCAGATCATCCTGCGCGACGCGGAGGTCGCCTACATGGAGCTGCGCGACGGGAAAACCGTTGCGGAGGGATCGTACAGCATCGAAGGGAGCCTGAATCCGAACGACGAGGAACCGGATCGGTACGACTTTCAACTGCAAAGCCGCGGCCGCGAAGCCATGGGTCCCAGTGCGGACGGCACCATCCGCACGGAAGGCGGAATCTCCGTGGCGCACATGCAGAATTTCCGCTTCGGCCCCGACATGAAAACGATGCTGCTGGCCGAACCGCGCCAGTGGTGCGAATGGCACCAACTCCAGGGCCGCATCGAGGTGCCGGAGATGGTTTACAATCCCAACCCCGGCGGCGGAGGGCCGATCTTTCACGCGGAGCTGGTCCTGAGCGACGTCGAGATGGCCGTCCATCCGCAGGAATGGATGACGCGGGAGCAGAACCATCGCGTGCAGGTGCTGCACGATTTTCTGGACAAGGCCGAATCGCGGGGTTGGTTTTCGCCCTGGTTCGTCGAGGCGGTGCGCCGGCTCAGCACGCCGGAGCCGGTTCGCTTCACGCAGGTCTCCGGAGACCTGCTGTTCACGCAATCGGGCATCGAGCTAAAGGGGATCAGCGGCAAGGTTGAAAACAACTGGTTCAACATCGACGGCGAACTGGAGGGCTATTCTCCCGATGCGCCGGCGCACGTGACCATTTCGTCGGTGACGGGCCACGACCTGGAGATTCCCGACCTGTCTCCCGATTACCTGGGCACATTGCCGAAGGACGCGCAGGATTTGATCGAACACGTGCACCCCCACGGGACCTGCGCCATGCGGGTGGATATCGAGCGTCGCGAGCCTGGCGGCAAGCCAAGCGTCACGGGACAGATTGACATCAAGGACGGCCAACTCCGCGCGGCGGATTTCCCGTATCCGGTTTCACAGGTCCGGGGCCGCGTGCTGATCGGCCCCGACCCCATCACCCACATGAGCGGCATTCGCCTTCTGAACCTTCAGGGACACGGACCGGCCGGTGGTCCCAACGCGGATGCCCAGGTGACGATCAACGGTTTTGTGGGCCCGCTGGAGGGCGTCTCCGGGGTATGGTTGGAGGTGAACGGCAACAATGTCGTGGGCGATTCAGTCGTGCGCGGCGCCCTGCCGCCGCAGGCCCGGAGCGCGCTGGAATTGTTCGACCCCGATGGCCGCGGTGAATTTCCCAAATTCCACGGCAATTTCTCCTGCAGCGTGCGGCGCATGCCGGGGCCACGCCAACCCTGGAACGTGAGCGCCGATGTTTCGCTCGACGATGCCGAGGGAACGCTGGCGGCGTTTCCCTATCCCCTGAAGCATTTCAGTTGCCGGCTGGAAATCCGCGACGGATATCTGAACGTCGTGAACGGTCGGATGCGGCACGGAGCGGGAACCGTCGGCGTGGAAGGGATCGTTCAATGGAAGACCGACACGTCGGCCGTGGAGGCGAAGCCTTCCACGCCAACCACGCGACCGGACGGTCCGGACCTGCGCATCAGCGCCAGGGACATTCCCATTGACGACGATCTGACAAACGCCCTGCCGGGCGCCCAACGATTGTGGGTGCAGAAGGTCGGGCTTTCGGGCACGCTCGACTTTGACGGGCGCGTTTTCCCGGGCCATGGACCGAAGAACGTGAATTACTTCTTCGACGCGTCGCTGCGCGACGGCGCCATCCAGCCCGGCGGGGGCGAAGCGGCGATTTCCGATCTGACCGGCAAACTGCACTTGACTCCTTCGCGGCTGGAGATTGACGATCTCGCCGGCCGGCGCGGTCCCGGCGCGGTCACGGCCCATGCGGTGATCGACTGGTCCGGCGAGCCGAAGATTTCTCTCTCCGCCGCCGCAAGGAAGCTGCAATTAAGCCCGTCGCTGTACCAGATGCTGCCGCAGCGGGCCCGGCAGGGCTGGGACGCGGTCCGTCCCCGGGGCGACGTGGATGCCACGCTGGAGTTGGCCGATACGTTCGGAGCGCCGCCCCAGCGCCTGGAACTGCACGTCATCCCCCGCGATCTTTCGGTGACCCCGGCGGCGATTCCGTATCGGCTGGACCACGTGCAGGGCGACATTCTGATCTCGCCCGGCGAAGTGGTGCTGCGCGATCTGAAAGCCACCCATGGAAGCGCGCGGATCGCGCTTTCCGGCGGAGCGAAACTGGACCGCCAGCCCGCGTGGGATTTGCGGATTTCAGCGACCAACCTGGCCGCGGATGACGAGCTGCTGACGGCCTTGCCCGGTTCCGTTGCCGCGATTTTTCGCGGATTGAAAGTCGGGGGCAACATGGACGTTGATGTGTCGAAGCTGGAATATTGGCCGGCGGGTCAGTCCGCGTCTGAGGCTTCGGCGCCGCCGGCGACGGAGCCCGGCGGCTCGGGGCCGGACGTCGATTTTGCGGCCAAGATTACCCTGCGGGGAACGTCGCTGGTGGTGGGATTGCCGGCGACGGAGGTCCAGGGGACTGTCGATCTGGCGGGACTGGTGCGCGGGGGGAAACTGCACCGCCTGGCCGGGCAATGCGCGGCCGATTCGCTCCTCCTGGCGGGCCGGTCTGGTTCGGACATCAGGCTGACCCTGGCAAAGAATTCGGACGAGCCGGAGATCGAAGTGACGCACGTGGAGGGAAAGATCGCCTCAGGCGATCTCGCGGGCCAGGGGGATTACGTTTTTTCGGACACCGATCCGAGCCGGTACGACGTGAGCCTGGTTCTGCGCGACGCCGACGTGCAACAACTGACGACGCCCTACGAAAAGGACCTCAAGGGCCGGCTGACGGCGTCGCTGCAACTGGGCGGGACGTGGAACGATCCGTCCAGCCGCCGCGGTCACGGCGACGTCTCGGTCTTCGGCGAGCGGATGTACAACATTCCGGTCATGCTCGGCCTGATGCAGATCACCAACCTGGCGCTTCCGCTCCGCAGCCCTTTCTCCCAAATCTCCACTCGCTACACTCTTGAAGGCCAGAAGGTCATTTTCGAGCGGATCGAATTGAAGAGCAATGACATGACGATGTCCGGCAGCGGTGATATAGATTTCGCGCAGAAGCGAGTGAGCCTGTGGCTGGCGACCAGCAACCCGACGCTGATTGCATTGCCGGTGTTGGGTCCGCTGCTCAGCGGCGCCAACCAGGAATTGCTTCGGATTCACGTCAAGGGCACCATTGAACAGCCCACCGTTTCCGCCAGCACATTTGATACCGTGACGACAACCGTTGACCAGGTCTTCAAAGGAACCGACCAGGAGCATTAATAATGACGCCGCGCTATTTGATAACGCTGCTCGCCGTGATTGGCGGGCTGCTGGTTTCCTGTACCCCGTCGTCTCAATCCGCTTCCCCGCCCTCCCAGACCAATCTGCCCCCATCGGCCGGCGCTTCGGCTCGTATCCGGTACGACAACCAGTGCTTCATCATCGACGGCAAGGACACGTTTTTGTACAGCGGTTCGTTTCACTACTTCCGCTGCCCCAAGCCCCTGTGGGCCGACCGATTCCAGAAAATGAAGGACGCCGGCCTCAATTGCGTCGAGACGTACGTCGCCTGGAACTGGCACGAGCAACAGCCTCCGGCGGGGCTGGATGATTTCTCAAAAATGGACATGACCGACCTGACGGACTGGCTGGATATGGCGATCAATCGGTTCGGTTTTTACGTCATCCTCCGGCCCGGTCCGTATATCTGCGCGGAATGGGACGGCGGCGGATACCCGCAATGGCTTGTGACCAAGCGCCCGGCGGGGATCAGCGGGCACTGGCTTCGCGGCGACGATCCGGTCTATCTCGACTGGTGTAAACATTGGTACACCGCCGCGGCAAAAGCAACCGTGCCCTTTCAAATCACGCACATGCCGGCCGGTAAACCGGGCGTGATCCTCTGGCAGATTGAGAACGAGTACGACTATGGCGAGTTTCCTCCCGCGGTGAAATTGCGACAGCTTCAGGCTTTGGCGCACGATTCGCGCGACCTTGGCATCGACGTTCCGCTGATCACCTGCGTGACGGAGAACGCCCGGTTCAGGCAGGATCCGTATTTGCAGCAAAATGTGATCGAGTGCCGCAATACCTATCCCAGATTTGACGCCGCCAATGAACTCCACGCGCTGAATTCCCTGGGCGCCTATCAGCCGGGAAAACCGAAGATGATCACCGAGCTTCAGGGCGGTTGGTTTTCCGACGTGGGGGGACATTTAAGCCAGGACCTCGGCCTCACCCCGCAGCAAATTACGCATGTGACGCTCGTGGCGTGGGCGCTCGGTTACACGGGAACCAACTATTACATGATGTTCGGCGGCACCAACGTCGGCGACTGGGGATCGGCCGAAAGAACAACCACCTACGATTACGCCGCGCCCATCCGCGAATGGGGCGGCGTCGGAGGCCGGTATTTCGCCGTTCAGGCCATGGCCAATTTCCTCAAGGAACATGCTGCTCAATTGGTCCGTTCCGAATCGGTCGAAGTTTCCATCGACCCGACGTTGGCGGATATCACGGTATATCTTCGGCGCGGGAAAAACGGCGAGCGATTTCTCTTCTTCCTCAACAACTCGCAACGCGATCGCCTCAAGGGGACTCTCCGCGTGACAAGCAATGATGCCGGCATCGACGGCGAGGTCGCATACGCTCTCGATCCTTTTGACGGAAAGATTCTTTGCCTTCCCGCGGGGGAAAGCGACCCCTCCAAAGGCCAATGGTATCCCCGGCCCGTCGCCCCGCCGCAGCGGCCGACAAACCTGCCGGCCGCGATCGCCCTCACCAGCGCTCGCCGGCAGATTGATCCGGGACCGGCGGCGGATTCGTGGCGGGACCTTGCCCGCGACGGCTCGGTCGAAGACGTGGGGATATTCGATCGGCGTTATGTCTATTATCGCACCAATCTCCCGCCCATCACCGGGGCGGGAATGGTGCTCTCGGCGCGGTTGCCGGCGCAGGATTCGTTCCTGGCGCAATTGAACGATCGACCGCTTGAAATGAATCGGTACGGCGCCGCGATGGGCGTGGCGCCGTTGCCCGATGTGTCGGAAAATGCCAATTCGCTGCTCGTGCTGTACGAAAACGGCGGACGCGCCAATGGCGGCCCTGACATTGATAACCGCTGCGGACTGATCGACGCCGCCGTCCGCAGCGCCGCGCTCCTGCCCATAATCGTGAAAGAGTGCTCGCTGAAAATCGAAAACGGCGATCCAACCAATGACGTGACGGCTGATCTGGATTCGTCCTGGAGAAAGACCAGCGTAAACGGACGCGCCAACCAAATCCGGCCCCGGCAAGCCGGAGTGTTCCGATTACAAATCGTTCTGACCGCCGAGCAGGTGAACGCCGGCGGAAAAATCCTCACCTTCGGCTCGATCACGGGCGATCACAGCGTATTGGTCAATGGTCGGAAACTGACCGCAATCGATTCGGCCCGCTACGACGTCTCGGACCTGGTGCACGAAGGGCCCAATTCCGTCGCCGTGATCGTCACCGCCGGCACGAGAAACGCCGGAATCGGCGGCGCGGTCGAACTCGACCCGGCAACCCCCGTGCCGTCCTCGCTTGCCTGGCAGGTTTCCGGTGAAACCGCCGGCTCCGCCGGGAAGTGGTGGGACGATGCGCTGGACGATTCCAATTGGGAAACGGTCAATCTCCCCGATCATGGTTCCCCCGCCTCCGGGGCAACCAAATTATGCTGGTATCGACTGCGGTTTGAACTGCCGCGGATCGATGCCCACGTCTGGGCGCCGTGGAAGCTGCATCTCCAGGCAACCGGCAATGGATTTATTTATCTCAACGGCCACGCCCTTGGCCGCTATTGGGAAGTGGGACCACAATGGGATTTTTACCTCCCCGAATGCTGGCTCAATTTCGGACCCGGCTCAACGAACGTCGTGACGTTGTGCATGAAACCCACGAAAAATGCTCCGAGCATCCAGAATGCATCGGTGTCGCCATACGGTGATTTCGCGGAATCGAGATGAAACTCCGGATGTACATCCGGAGCTTCTACGCCATCGACAATAAAATCTCGCACCCTTTTTCCAGCTTTTCATCGCTGGTGGCGTAGCTGATGCGGAAATGCGTGTCGCGCTCGGAGAACACGTTGCCGGGAATCATCAGCACGTTGCGCTCGATCGCCTTGGCGACGAAATCGCTGGCGCGCTGGCCCGCGGGCGCCTGTGGAAAAATGTAAAACGCGCCCTGCGGCCTGGCGACCTGGAACTTCCCGCTCAGCCGGCCGTACACCAGGTCGCGCTTTCGCCGATAGGCGTCCACCGCATCCCGCATCGGCACGTCCAGCGCTTTCAGGGCCGCGTACTGCAGCGGGCTGGGGGCGCACACGAATGTGTACTGCTGGAGCTTGGTCATCTGCGAAATGATCGCATCCGGCCCGGCGGCATATCCCAGCCGCCAGCCCGTCATCGCATGGCTTTTTGAAAATCCGCGGAGCACCAGCGTCCCATCGTACAACCTCGCCGGGCTGGGCAATCCGCCCCTCGCGTCCGCCGCCACATCGTACAGAAACGGCTCATAGATCTCGTCGGAAACCAGCAGCAGATCGTGCTTCCGCGCCAAATCCACCGCCGACTTGACCTCCGCCTCCGTCATGACGATCCCGGTTGGATTGCTCGGACTGTTGAGGATCAGCAGCTTGGTGTGCGCCGTGATCGCCTTCTCAACCCGATCGGCATGGAATCGGAAATCCGGATAGCTGTCCACAATCACCGGCTTCCCGCCCACCAGGGTCAGCAGGTGCTTGTACATCACGAAATAAGGATCGAGGAAGATGGCTTCGTCGCCGGGATCGATCGTCGCCAGAATCGCCAAGAAAAGTCCGCCGCTGACCCCGCTGGTGATCAGCACCTCGCCGACGTCGCGTCCAAACTCGGCGGACAAATCCTTTCGCAGCCGCTCGCGCAGCGGCGCGATCCCCTGCGTCTGGGTGTAACGATTGTGTCCCGCTTCGATGGCGTCGATCGCCGCCCGCTTGGCGATCTCCGGAACGTCGAAATCCGGCAATCCGATGGAAAGATTGATCGGATCCACCATCTTGGCGGCCAGGTCAAAAACCTTGCGGATGCCGGAGGCATCCACGGCCAAGGCCCTGCGCGAAATGAAATCGCAATGCGCGGACATGTCGGACTTTGGGCGAGGCGAAAGTTATTTCTTCTTACCCGCCGGAGCGGCGGCCTTGGCGGCCGGAGCGGCCTTGGCAGCCGGAGCCGCCGTCTTGGCGGCGGCCGCCGGAGCGGCCTTGGCGCCACCCGCCACGGCGCCCTTGGCGGCAGCGCCCGCCGGCGCAACGCCGCCGGCCACCGGCGCGGCCCCTGGAACCGCGGCGCCCGCCACGGCTTCCGCTTCCTCTTCCTTTACCGCTTTAGCCAAGGCCTGTTTCCGATGCTCCACCTTCGGCAAGCCGTATACGCTTTTGGACTCATCCCAACGCTCTTCCTCCGCCAGCTTCACCAGCCGCTCCGCTCGCGTCAAAACATTGCGATGACGAACCAAGGCATTGGCACCCTTCAAACTTCGATCCAGCGACATCGTGGCACCTCGTAAGAACCCCCACACGGCCTCATTAGCCGCCTCCGGGGCGGAAACTATATCCAATCCGACCGGCCCGCACAATATCAGGGGAGTTTCGTCTTGATCCTGAATCCCTTGGTTTTCGTTCGGGTTGCGGTTCAGTAGACTATGGTTGTGATGAGCGACGAGAGGCTGAAAACGGGGATTCGGCACCACCAGGCGGGACGGCTGGCCGAGGCCGAGCAAGTCTATCGCGAAATCCTGCAAGTGCGTCCGAATGATCCCGACGCGCTGCACTTGTTGGGAGTGTTGGCCGGGCAGCGCGGCCAAACGGACGCGGCGATCGACCTGGTCCGTCGCGCAATCGGCGTCCAGCCTCGCTTTGCCGAAGCCTACAGAAATCTGGGCGCTTTGCTGTTGGAAAGGGGCGGATTCAACGAGGCGTGCGCGGCGTATCAAAGGATCGAGCAGGTTTGGCCCACGGATTGCCCCGCTCACCGCGAACTCGGCGCTGTTTTCGCGGCCAACCAATATTTCCAGCAGGCGGTCTCGGCGTTCTCCGAAGCGATTCAGATCAAGCCGGATTTCGCCGAAGCCCATCACGATCTTGGAAGCGTTCTGGCGATACAGAACCGCTTGGACGAGGCGATCGCGGCCCATTCGAAGGCGATCGCCTTAAAGCCGGAACTTGCCGAAGCCCACCACGGGCTGGGGAATCTATTGAGTCGGAAGGGTCGGACCGACGAGGCGTTAGCCGCGTGCCGCCGTGCCGCGGAACTCAAGCCGGATTTCGCCGATGCTCATGTCGGCATCGGCAATGTGCTGCGGCAATGCGGCCGCTGGGACGAAGCGATCGCCGCCTATCAACAAGCCATCCGGGTCAAACCTGATTTTGCGGCGGCCTATTTCAATCTGGGCCAAACGCTCAGCGGAGCCGGTCGTCTGGCGGAATCGCTGCCTGCCTTCGCCGGCGCACTGCGGGCGAAGCCTGATTACGTCGAGGTTCACACAAGAATGGCCATCGTTCTGGCCCAGCTACGGCGGTTCGACGAAGCGAGGGCAGCGCAGGCGCGAGCGGCGGAATTGGCGCCCCATTCTGCCGGTCCGCTCGAAGCGTTAGGTGAGATCATGTTGCGCGAGCATCGCGCCGCCAATGCCGCCGAGCAGTTTCGCAAAGCCCTCGAAATCGATCCCAAACAGTACACGGCCCTGAATTCCCTGGGCAATGCGCTACTGTCCCAGGGCAAGTTCGACGAGGCGGCGACTTGTTTTCGGCAGTTCCTGGAACGATGCCCCGAATCCGAGCTTGGAATCGGATATATGAACCTGGCGAGCACCGGCCGACTCGCTGCCGGCCGGGAAGAACAACAGCGGCTCATGGCCGTCTTGGGCGAGCCGAAATCACCGGCCGACAACCGAGTCGCCGCCGGGTTTGCGCTCGGGAAGCTCTTCGATGACGCCGAACGTTTCGACGAAGCGTTCGCCTGCTACGCGCAAGCCAATACGCTCTGGAAGCAGATTCGCGCCGAAGCGGGCGACCGCTATCGTCCGGATTTAATTCGCCGCAATATCGATCACCTGATTGGGCAATTCGACCGGACCTTTTTCGAGACCCGCCGGGATTATGGCGAGCCATCGGAACTCCCCGTCTTTATCGTCGGAATGCCGCGATCGGGCAGCACGCTCGTGCATCAGATCGCCGCCAGCCACCCTCAGGTCCACGGCCTGGGCGAGGGAACCGACATCTATGAAATCGCCAAGGCCCTGAAAGAAAACGACGCGGCAGCGCGAAGCAACGTGGAGGCGGTCCGGGCGGCGGCCAAGAAGCACGTTCAACAACTCCGCGCGATCAACGGCCAGGCGTCAAGGATCATCGACAAAACGCTGAGCAACGTCCATTGGCTTGGTCTGATTTGCCTGCTCTTTCCCGGAGCGAGGGTGATCTGCTGCCGCCGCGAAGCCCGCGATACTTGTTTGTCCTGTTATTTCCAGTGGTTTGCGCAGGGGAATACGTTTTCATTCGACTTGGCGCATTGCGGCATGGAATATCTGCAAATCAATCGGTTGATGGATCACTGGCTCGCCGCGCTGCCGATACGGATGCTTGAGGTGCAGTACGAGACCCTGGTGGCGGATTTAGAGGGCCAAAGCCGGCGACTGATCGACTTCCTCGGCTTGCCTTGGCACCCGGGTTGCATCGAATTCCATCGTACGAAGACGACGGTACTGACCCCGAGCATGTGGCAAGTCCGTCAACCGATCTATCAGAGTTCCGTGGGCCGTTGGCGTCATTACCAGCGCCATCTCGGTCCGCTGATGGAAGTGCTGACCAATGGAACCGGAACGTGAGCGCTTTTCGTCGCCCGATAGAGGGCTCACATCCCGGTTCCATTCGGTGAACAAACAGTATGTCGTTCGGGTGAAGAATTGACGGAGACCAATCATGCGCCAGCATTTCCCAAAGGGAAGCCAGCTACCGGCACTAGAGCAAAACATCCTCAAATATCGGGCGTTTGAGATGGTGCTGATCCTCTTTCACATTCAGGATTTGAAGAAGCTTGTGTTGAGTTCGATCCAAGCGACCGACCGTTTTCGTTTTGATCAGAAGAGCCAACCCCGAATCCGTGCCGATGCAAAGAACAAGTACCAGAAGGCGTGGGCAATTCTCGTTGCGGATGGAATCATCACACAGACAGAAAGCGACGACATCCAACGGCTAATTGACTACAGAAACCACATAGCGCATAGCATCTACGAGTTCACGTCTGACCTCAGTAGAGAAGCTGTGGCGGTCAGTTATTCGGAGTTCTCCGGCGTCAAATACGATTACGAGGCGCTGCGGAAGCTAAAGCTATATCGCCGCAAGATCAGCGATGGTCTGAGGGACGGCGTTATCTCACTATCGTTCGCGCCAATTATCTTCGAGGGGGCGGAAAGGACTTATCAGCAAGAGCTACTCCGCCTATCAAAAAAGATAGATCGCCAGATCGCGGCACGGAAGGCAGAGCATCAGGCGTTGGCCGCCGAAATTGCTGCTGCGAAGCGCGAGACAGAGCAACTTGATCCGTCGCACCCGCGCAACATCGCGCCAAATGGCAAATTGACAAGATACGGGATTGGGACCTGTCAGCGACTTTTTGACGAGAATCTGAGTCCGTTGGCAGTCGCTTATCTCATGCGGATCTCATATCGCGCGGCAATGAATCGTTATCACACCTGGCTTCGTGTCAAGGAGAGGGCGTAATCCCACACCAAAAACCTTGATTCCCGAGACAGCCGCTTGTGACGGGAGATAAGAACCGAATGGAACCGGGACGTGCCGAATGGAACCGGGACGTGAGCGCTTTACCGGGCAATGGAAAATGCTCACCTCCCCATTCCACTCTCCAAACAAAAACCAAATCACCCTCGAATTTTTTCCTTGCGAGCCAGCGGCAGTTAGGTTATTGTTCGGCAAACGTGTCGTCCCATGGCCCAGCTTCGCCTCGCCATTTCCTTCCCCATTGAGAGACTATCTCAAAACCTAATGAGCCAGCGACGACACTATTTTGGGCCGGCATCAAGGAGCGACGACAAGTCGTATTCGCAGGGATACGGCGAAAGCGGAGGCGAAGCCTACCGCGAGGAGCGACGCCGAGGCCGGCCTAAAAGAGTGTCGCCTTCGGTGGCCAGGAAAAGGCCCGTCTGCGGCGTTGTCGGGCCTCAACGTATCCCTACGAATACGCTTCGGCCCTCCGCCTTGCATCCGAGCCTTTTCCTGGCCATCGCTGGCTCATTAGGTCTTGAGATAGTCTCTTACTGTTCACCTGCTCCCCCGTTCACCTGTCTCGCTCCGCGAGGGGGGAGGGGGGGGGTAATGGGACATTCCGGGACAAAGTGGGACATTTTCAGACGCAAACGCGGAAAAATCGGCCCGGTTTTGCGACTGTGCGTGAGCCTGCGAGGGCATGGCCAGTTCACCGCGATTTGGGCAATTTGACGTTCGGAGTGTTACCATATTCCCATCCGCACGGCGGTTCGGAAGGAACGAACGATGGTCACGATCGTCCCAGGCAAGCCCATGGGCCTGCCGCCTGTTTGGAATGTCTTTCAACGGCGAAACATCCACTTCGTCGGACGCCAGCAGAATCTCCAGACTCTTGAGGATGCGTTCGGCGCTGCTCATCACCGGCCGCAGGTGCTGGCGGGCGGCGGCGGATGCGGAAAGACGGCGTTGGCCATCGAATATGCCTACAAGAACCGGGAGAAGTACGACGTCGTCTGGTGGATTCGCGCCGAGTCGCAGGCGACGATCGCGGCCGATCTGGCGGCGCTGGCACCCAAGCTGGCACGTTCCGGGCAGGTCTTCGACGGACCCCGCCAGGCGTGCAGCGCGGCGTTGGAGGAATTGCA
>JBEKXM010000010.1:0-20699 GCA_049512115.1 Tepidisphaeraceae bacterium
GTTTTCAGTCGAGGGAGATCAAAACGGAAATTGGTACGGCGCATTGTCCGGCATCCCCCCCGTTCCTGCCTATGGAGGGACAGGAGGGCGGACGAGCTACTGGTATCCCCGTTCGCTTTTTTGCAGTCCCCAAGCCATTCAAGCAGCCGCGGGTCCTAGGGGCAATGGGCTGGCGACCCCCAGCTTCGTGAAGCTGGTTGCAGCGCGACATAGTTCGAAGAAGATCGCGATCATGGAGATCCACGCCTTTCACGAAAATGTGGAAGCGTTCCCAGCGGGTGCAATTACTGTCTATGGAAAATATCCGGACTATATCGCTGGATTCTGCGATTTCCATGTTGAGCAGATTAACGTGAGAGACATGATGGACCCAGATCCCAACTGGACGGGTCGAATCATTGACCCTAAAACGGGGCAAATCTCGGCGAACCCGCCCGGTTGGGGAATTCAAGGGCAGGACGTGTACTAACGGCGTTGCTGTCAGGGTATGACGCGTTCAGCTTCTGAGCCATCAGGAGCAGAGATGTGCATAATGATTGTGGCTTCCTGATCCGGTCCCACCGTCATCCAGTCTTTTTCACCCGGCCTCTTCACCAGGACTGGTACTTGGCTATGTTGCACATGGTCCGCCGCGCGCGCAAGTTGATCTCGCGTGGCATCAGTATATTTTTCCAGTAATCCCACGAATTCCCCGTTACCACCTTTGAAAACGTAACAGCGAACCGCCGGAACTCCATCATGATCGAACGGCGGCAATTTGCTGGCAGAATCAACGAACCAGGTCTTGCCGTCATCTGTCGTATAGTAGTTATCCTTAGGCGGCTTCCCGCTCTGACCCTTGAGTTCCAACGCGATCACAACTAAGCCAAGAATTAGAACGCAAATGACCACGACTGTGGAAATCGCTGAATGGCGATTGATCGCCTCACGAATTCGCAAGTTGCCTCCGCGGAAAAAGTATGCACTGGCACCGGTATCATCCAAAGTCTTAACGTCGCGGTCAATCGAAAGTTGATGTCGTGTTTCAACCAAGTCGGAAATTAATCGCCGGGCGCCGATTGGCGGCTCATTGCGCGGCATCAATCTCAGTAACAACGCCGTTTTGGACAACGATCTTTGGCCACTTGCTGTAATCGACGCCTTCTTCAACCGTGTAATATACCTTTCCGTCAGGGCCGGAAATTGTTTTCTGAACCATTTGTATTTGCTGCTTCGGCCAGCCGAGATAGGTCGTTCCAGACTCGGACTCCGCCTGCTTTTTCAGGGTCATGATGATTTTCAATCCCTCCTCCGGCATTCCGATGGTTGGTTTTCCTTCGTGCAGGGCCGCAACCATTTCCGGTTTAAGTCCGGTCCTGGCGGCCAGCGCATCTATTTCGGCGTCAGTCTTCTCGGCATCCAGAATCTCCGCCGTGGGGTCATGACTTGGACCCCAGTGGGTCGTCTTTGCCCTGGAGGTGAAGGTTGATTGCGGCGCTTTCGCGGGCTCCCCATTCGCGGGCACGCCATTCGCCGGCGGAACCGGCTGAAAGACCGCCAGCTTTTCCTTTAGTTGTTCAATCTCCGCTTTGGCGGCGGCAAGCTGCTGTTTCAGATCGTCAATTTGTGCTCGCAGCGATTTGATCTGGGCTTGGAGCGCATCGGGCTGAGTCGCCGCCGCGATCTTGTCTCGCAACTTTTGCTGGGCCTCCTCAGCCGACATTTGGGCCAAGCACAATGATCCACCGGCCACCATCGTCAAGAGAACGACTAGAAAAGATTTCGCCTTCATGGTCATTCCTCCTCTTTGCCGTCGCCGGCCGGACGGCTCTTATTGATTTGCCGGCAGCGATTTTCCTTATGGTATCGCGTGGCGTTATCGAGGGAAATGACCCGTTCTTCCATTTCCGGCAGCAATTCACCCTTACACCGCTCGACCGCCCCGAGAGCGAGCGCGAAGACGGGCTCTTTCCTCAACCGGCGCCCGGCGTTCCGATGCCCCCCGCAGCCCGCCGGCGCAGATTTCGAGCTCGATTATGGCTTGGGACCGACGGTAAGGCGGAAAATCTTCGATTCCGAGTGGCTTGGCATTCCAAGGCGATGGCATGGTTCACCATCCTTTTCGGGCCGACGCCCCCCGGTCGCGCGGACGGTGAATCGACGCGAGCCGGGGGGAGTCGTCTAGCCGGTAATCAAGCCGGCCGTCCCGAAGTTTGTTCTACCCGCCCTCCATTGTACAATCGAGCGTGTGCCTGGTAGGTTGGGAGGGTCATCGAATCAGGCCGGTGTTACGAGGAAACCAAATTTAGACTTTGCGGAGGTCTCATGGAAACCACGCCGCTGCTCAAAAGACCCAGTCGTATCTACGGCATACTCGGCACTCTGGCGTGGATGCTGCTGGCGTTCATCGCAGGAATCTACGTGGGCATTCATCCGGAGTGGATACCAAATATGCCGTGGGCATGGCACCCCAATATCGATCAACCGCCTGCGACGACGCCGCATGTTCTGGCGACCCAGCCGACCGAAGGTAACTCCACGGAGACTCCACAAACCCAACCTTCGCTCACGGGCCATTAGAGGAACCAGGTCTGGCCATCATCAATCGTGTGGAAGCACTCCGCGGGCAGTTTGCCGCTCCGGGCGCGGCGGTACTCCTCATCATTGTCGGAAAATAGATGCCAATCGAACCCGTGTCTTTGATGTGCGCAGAAATGAAGCTTACCGTCTCTCAGCGCGGTAGCGACACAAGCTTTGGTTACCAGCTTTTCATAGGCGATCCGGAAACCGGCTGGCGATCGGCGTCCGCCGCCCACAATCCGTTGGTCCGCGGCAATGGATTCCAACTCCACGCCAGTGACATCGAGAAAGTCGACGATGATCGCATTCTGTTGACGGGGACGATCGGGGGTGATGGCAAGCATGGCAACATGGGCATTACAACCTGGCGGGCGACGATCACCGCGGATGCGGCGCGGGGCTGGTTCATTTTTGATATCGAAGTGAATGCGGAACAGGACATCCAGTTGTGCATGCAAAATGGCTTTGAACCGGAGATCACGCTCGATCTTGGCCCGCTCCCGCCATACGAGCGCGGCGATCATGTATGGTTCATCACGCAGATCACGAATCCCACCAAATGGAACGACGACGCCTACGGCAATGACTTCCCCGCGACCTATTACTTTGATCCCTATCTCAACGTAGAGATTATGCTCTTTTTCGATATGACGCGCATGAACTGGATGTCGCGGCAGAACATCGCTCGATTTCTGAACTACCGGTGCGGGTTTCGTCGTCGATACCAGCCCGAGCCAGCGGGTGAACTTGGCCTATATGCCACCGGTGCTTCGGGCCGGTTATTTCCTTCCGGCCTTCAGCACTTTAGTTACTTCCTGACCGCGCGCCCGCGAAAGGCTCTTGCGGACGATCACGAAGCGGTGCGGTTGCTGGTTGAGAAATGTCTTCCGTTGCTGCCCCGAAGCAGCCCATGGCCCTCGGGGGCCACTTCATGGCGAGACTTCGCTCATCATTGTGCGGAAGATCTTATGACGGAGGGGCTATGTTGGCGGAAAACGGAGGGAAGTCATGAATTCATTCTGAATTACGTGGACGGCTACAGCCCCGCCTGGAAGGAGGCAATCGAAGCACGCGGCAATCGGTTCGATATGATCAAGCCATGCTTTGACGCGGCAATCTGGATCGCGCATCCGCTGGCGGTGCTTTCGCGCGTGGATAGGCGGGATCCCATACCACCGCTCTACCAGCGCGTCTCCCAAATGATTGACCAAGCCCTGCGGACCAACCAAACGCCCTTTGCGCCTGCTGCCGCCGATACCGTATCAGGCACGTGGCAACATTTATACATTCTCGATCAACTGTTTCAGTTGGGGCGCCTGCGGAAGAATCAATCCCTCCTCGGTTGCGTTATTGATGAAGTCAACGAGGTCATCATTCCGCTGGCGAAGAAGATGTCCTACCTCTTTCCGCTCAGCTTCAACCGGCGGATGATCGAACGCGCCGGAGCGGGTGATTGCCACGCGGTTCTCGGAGCTTATGCCAACTTCATGCTGGATCTGTATGAAATGACGGCCAGCGAGCGCTATCTGGAAGAAGCCAAAAATGCGCTGCAAATGCTTCACCGGTTGCCGGTGAATACGATTCACCAGGAGGTTTTCCTGCTGGCGATGGGGACGCAGGCCGCGTACCGCCTTGCGGTTTTGCATCCCTTGGCGAACTATGCGGAGGTCTATCATTACCTTCTCGCGCAGACGTTGCGAATGCTCTATTGGTATGCGGATCGTACGACAGAAAAAAGCAGAGAAATCAATACCCTGGGCATGTTTCAGGCGTGTGCCACAATCAGCTACCCCGCCCTCTTCGAAAACATTGAGGTGTTAGCCAGGCTCTGTCCGACGTTTAAGAGATTTCCCCCGTCGTTGGCGTTGTTACGGGTTGTCGATCATGCGCGGAAGAACAATTTCTACTTCTTTCCTCGCTGCTTTGATGCGGGTCGGGGCGCGCTACCCCTGCAATATATCCCCTTCGAGAACATTCCGATATTGGAAGGTCCAGCGCCCGGCTCGGTCGGACAGGAGATTTACGGGTCCGGCTGGGTATTCCGTGCCTGCCTGATATGGGAAACATTTGGACACGCCGACGATCGCGACATCATGGTGTTGAACCTCGATGCTTTCGAAGAGCGCCGGCAGTTGGAGCTAGGCCGGCTTGAACTGACGTTCATCGTCTTCAACGGCACCGGCAAGAGGCAACAAACACAAGTGGTGTTTCCATGGAGCGGCGTTTCGGCAATGATCGCAACCGGCGAATCGCCAGACGCGATTGGAATCGGCGAGCGGCGCGGTCAACGACTGCAACTGGATCTACCGCCGGATGCCGTAGTGTACGTCAGGGTCAGCGACACCATCGGGCCATGACCGGACACTCACGGCAAGCTCTGCTCTTGACGGTATTGAGTCGGCGTAAGCCCGGTGCGCTTGCGAAAAACCGAGGTGAAATATGCGGACGTACTGAAACCCAAATCCATTGCAATCTTCGTGACTGACAGATCGCTTGTGCGCAGCTTGTCCTTGCCGATCTCAACACGCCTGTACATCATGTAATCCGCCGGATTAAATCCCACTTCCTTCTGAAACCAGCGGCGGAAGTGACTTTCGCTCAATCCTGCGGCTTTGGCGGCATGCTCCATCAGCACGGGCTCGCCCACGTGCTCATCGAGCCACATGACGGCCGCTTGAATCGGCGGGGAATATCGCGGAAGCCGGCGCGGGGAATTGAGCATTGACGCCGCGTAATCCCGTGCGATCCAGAGGATCAACTCGTGAAGCAGCGAACGGGCCATCAATTCGCTGCTGACGCTCGGGTGTCGATGTTCGTCCAACAAACGCTCGAAACACTTTTCCAGGGAGGGAGAAAACGAAAAGACCGGGGAATCCATCCCTTTCAGTAATTTCTGCATTTGCGATGCCTGCGCAGGCGTCAGTCCGGTAGGCATGCGGCGGGAATTGGGCAGGACCAGAAAGCGAAGCATGCACCAGCGCCCGGGATTCAGCACCTCACGCAGCCCGCCATGTGTCTGGCCCGGCTGAGTCAGAATTGCCAGGCCGCCGGTAACCGTGTACTGCTTGGCAGGGGAATCCACCCACAGCTCCAGACAGCCTTCCTGAACCAGGTGCAGCTCATACTCTTTTGCGTGCGCATCGGACCTGAGGCCTCCCGGCACGGCTTGCAGGAGGTGAAGCCGCCCGATGATCGGCAGTTCCGGCAAGAGTTGCGTTCTTGCTTCATAGGTTTCGTGATGCTGCTTTTCGCTGATCTGCCACCAATCGAGCTTTGGATTGACAGATATCATCGGTTGGGTGAACTCCATAGATGAGCGAGATCAAATGGATCGCGAACAAACTGCTGCACCAGAACCTGCTGCTGATAACCTGAATACGCCGGCGTGACGCTCTCCATTCACCTCCATTTTAGCGTCGTAGTATACGGCGATTCAACAGGCGCTGCGGGTGGGGTTTGATCCGCGGCCGCCACATTCTGGTGCGGACTGAACGTGCAGGGGAACGGTTCGATGCCAACATTGCGCGGCCAACACGTAATCAGGTCTTTATCGATGGCACCTGCCCCTCAAGTTTCAAATTGCAGAAATGGATCGGGCAACTTCACGACAGCGGCTGCGGTATCACTCGTTCCTGCATACAAGTTCACAGTTCCATCATCATTGCGAACAATGCCCCCGCTGAAGACCACATCCACAAGGTCCGGGCGCTTCGATGACCCGGGCGGAAAGAAGCTACGTCGCGCGATGATGCGAATTGCTGACGGTTGGCGTGTCCGCGGGTCAACCGCGAATGCCATTGGGTAGTAGTGGCGGTTGCCCTGACCGTCAAAGTGGGCGATGTGGCCCAGCACGCCGAGATGACCGTTTGCTAACTGATGCGCTTCATTCACTCCACCCCATTCCTCTTTGCGCCATTGTCCTACAAAGAGCGGTGCGGTGGCGATCATTTCGGCCGTGATGGCGTCCCAAGACGCAACGATGGTAAAGCCGATTTTGCCTCGGCCGCCGACGGCGCCTTGGGGACGGCTAAAAATGGCGACACGTCCATCGGGCAACTGCTTGAACCGAATATCCTTCATGCCGGGCGGTCCGCTTAGAAAGTGGCGCAGCCCCTCCAGAGAACTGCCGCGATAGAAATCCATCACACAGCCGTAGCCACCCCGTTCCATTGGAACGGGGAACCGCACGCCTCCGAGCACCAATTCGTCACCCGCCCAGGTGACGCATGGATCCTGCAGGCCTCGAAATGCGGAATGACTGAAACAGGGCGTCCACTTGTTGGAACAGGCTTTCTCGAAAATCACGATCTCGGAAAACTCATTGTCCCGCTTTTCCACCCGGCCGATCAACAATGTTTTGCCGTTTAAGCGGAAGGGCGCCGTGATATTGTAAACATCCCTTCCATCCACCTGCTCGAACTCAAGAGCGTGTGTCTCGATGTGGGATGGAACGTGGAGTTCAGAAAGCAGATCGGAACAGGATCGTGGTTGGTCTCCACCCGTTAAGGTTCGATATACGGTTGACACCTTTTGTTTTTGAGCATCTGATTCGCCGATGCCTGAAAGTTCGGCCATAATACTCCCATTCTGTTATCCGAATGCGGCCTCATGAACATCCGTGCAACCCACATCGTCCCCCGAGTAAAAATACTACGTAATCCGCCTCCCCGCTATCGACTTTCGACCCAGTAAAAAAAGAGCGGCGTCTTCTGGTCGCCACCCTCCTTACCGCGGCTCGGAAGGGCGAATCGCTGCCAACGAACAGCCCAATGTGTCAGAACATCGAGAATCGGCTAAGCCACATGTTTATGGATAGCCTTGGACCGACGGGTTAGAATCGCCCTCAAGTCGTGGCCTGGCGATGTGGATCTGCGTTGTCAGGAGCGCAGAGGGGCTCGGGCAACGCGTTTGTTGCAGCCGTTGAACTGGGAGGTCCCGTTTTTCAATTAATTTCTGACGGCATTTTGCGCATCGGCGGATGTGGGATAAACTTCGGGATTTCCATTTCTGTGCCAAATGGAGGAAAAATGAGAGGAACGGCTCGCGTGCTGCTGGCGGCAGCGGTCCTGGCTGTGGGCGCAAAGGGGACAAACGCCGTGGCCGAGGAGACCGCTGAAATCCGCCAAGTACAATTGATGCCGGATCTTCCCTCGCCATGCAGCGTTCGTGATTGGAGGCAAGTCGCGATTGGCCTCGACCAGTTGGTGTTTAACCCCGCCGCTACGGGACAGTACATGCCGTTGTTGCATCTGATCAAGAATAACCGCGGGAAAGTCACGCGTTTCGGACTTCCTGACTATGTCGGAGACATCAGGCAAGCGGCTGATGGCAGCGGTTCCGGCATCACCTGCATGGGCGCGGTGTGGGGCGCCACCTTGGTTGGAATTGACAAGTCGCGCGGCGGGCACGATTACGTAAAAATGTGCCAGGCTTACTTTGACCCTCGACCAAATTACCGAATGATTGGCAACGGCGTTGGTCACTGCGATCCCGACAGTTCATTTTGGTATACGCTATTTCCCAACATTATCTTTTCCAGTCTCGCCGACCGGTACCAAGGTGAAACAGAGATAAGCGATATGGCGCATCAATCGGCGGTTTCCTGGGCCAAGGCTGCCGCCGCTTTGGCCGATCCGGCGAAAGAGGATGCCGCAAATTTCGATCACACGGGCTTCGATTTTGACACGATGCAAGGCGTCGACAACGGCCAATGGAAAGAACCTGACGCTGGCGCGGGCGTGGCCTGGATCGAATATGCCGCCTACAACCGCTGGCACGATCCGGCTTTGCTCCAGGCGGCGGATCGCTGCATGCGTTACCTTCAACAGCGACCGGCGGACCGGGATCCGTCGTACGAGATTCTCATGCCTTTTGGCGCACTGGCGGCGGTACGAATGAATGCCGAGCTGGCCCGCCACTACGATACCTTTAAGATGATTAACTGGTGTTTCGACCGCAGCGTCGCACGCCCCGATTGGAAGGTGAATACCGATCGTTGGGACGATGTCGACACCGCTGGACTGGTCGGTGGCACCGACTGTCCTCCGTGGCGCACGGGTGTCGGCGGGTATGGCTTTGCAATGAACACTTTCTGTTGGGCATGGCCGCTGACGCCTATCGCACGGTACGATCCACGCTACGCCCATGACATCGGAAAGTGGATTTTGAACGCCGCCAGCGCTGCCCGTTTGTATTACGCAAACGCCCACCCGCGCGATGGCCAGACTTGCCCGGATTGGGACGGCGATCCACACCACGTGATTGCCTATGAAGGGCTGAAGTACCGATGGGACGATCCTCATCAACCGCTGCTGGCGGCAGGCGACGCGCTACACATGCAATGGGGGCCCAAGACCGACTACGGCCTCTACGGCTCCGTGTTTGTTGGCGTGTACGGCGCGCTCATCGCCCCAACCGACGACCCGCAAATCCTCCGTCTCGACTTGTTGGCGACCGATTCTTGTCGCCCTCAGGCCTATCCATCATACCTGTATTACAATCCTCATAAGAACGAGCGCACAATCACGCTGGACGTCGGCGCGGCGTCCCAAGACGTTTATGATGCGGTGAGCGGCAAGTTCCTGGCACGCGACGCAACCGGCCAAACGCCCCTCAAAATCGGCGCCGGCGAAGCGCTCGTCGTCGTTTTAACGCCCTCCGCTGGAACGCTCACGCGCGACGGTGGCAAGACTTTCGTAAACGGAGTGGTGATCGACTACCGCAGAGGAAACGACAGCCAATGAGTCGGGCGGCGGCAGGGGGCAACCAGGCATTGTCAATCCAAACCATCCAACTCATGCAGTGAAACGGAATGCATCGATCCACTCGGGAAATCATTTTGTGAAATAGTCAGGATCCATTTCCGGGTGCCGCAAGGCTGCCTGCTCCAGCGCTTGAAGGATAAACGAATTCCAAGCAAAGACGCGGTGGTAGCCAAAGAACGGGTGCGCCGCGTCGGTGGCGAGGTATTCCTGGCTGGTCGGAAACTCAGAGGTAATATTAAGTTCCGCCCATAGCCGGTTTGCGATGGCCTTCGTGGCGTTGCTCCATCCGTGAAGCTTTCCGGCAACGTACCCGCAGACTTCAATCCGCATCCAACTGCCACCGTTGTAATAGATCCCGTCCATGCCGTGATTTGCGTAGCTGGCCGCGAAGGAATCACTGACCATCGGGTGCCAGCTCTCATTGAAGTAGCTCCACCCCTTACCTCCTTCGGGAAGTCCGATGAGGATCGGCCGCACCGCACCACCCGCTTCAGGATGCGGGCAATCTTTTCGCGACATCATCGCTGGTATGCGATCGAGATGGTTCACGACCATCTCATCCGTGAGGATTTTTCGACTAAATAGCCAAAGAGAAATATATTCCGGGAAGATTTCTGCAAACCCGATGGCATCCGCGATATCCCGCGCCGGGCGCATGAACTTTCTCGCGGGATCGTAATAGCTACGATAGAGTTCTTCCGCCTTGCCAAGATACTCCTCGGAAATCGTTTCACTCACACCGGGGATCTGCAATTCCTTGATCACACGCGCTGTGACGGCCAACATTCCCTGGTTTTCGCATATAGTGGACGTGCCCTCCGGATATTGGATGACGTCGAGCTGGCCCATGACGAACTGCGCCCGGCAAAGGCCCTGGCGACGGGGATCGTAAGTTCGAAGACAATATTCCGCGGCTTTCCGTACCTTTTCCATGGGCAACATAGTGCCGAACCGGCGACGATTCAGAAGCGCCCACATCAGCCAAAGGGGCGTGGAATCGTTCGACTTGCGCTCCACATTGGCGAGATTCGGCTCCACCAACGTGTTGATTGCCCCATCAGTTCCCTGATTCTCAGCCCACACGTTGAAAACGTTCTCGTTCAATTCGCGATTGTGAATGCCATTGAGCGCGAAGAAACTATCACGAAGATACATCTCACCGGCGGCGGAATACCAAATGCTCGGTGCGCAAATCGGCCGAAAGCTCTCCGGTCCCGCGATCCAACAAAGCATCATGAGGTCGGCGTAAACGGCCTTTTCGGTCTCTCCACCCTGGAAACCGAGTCCGTCAGCCAGATAGAGCTGACTGGCGAGCCGGTGACCTCGAACCGTGTCCGGTACGCTTTCATCGGCGAACACGAAAACCGTTTTCTCCGCGGGATGCCCCATTTCCAGCCGATGGTACGGTTCGCTGCGAGTGGCGATGCGGCGAATTTGCAGGCCGCGCACCTCGACTTTCGCGAAACCTGTCGCCGCCTCCACTTTCTTAGCTTGTTCTGTTTCCGCAACGGAAATGAAGACGGCGCAGCCAGGTCCTTGCAATCCCGTTACAAACACCGTCGTTCGGAAATCGGACCATGCTCCGAGCGATTCAGGCACGCCATCGTTGTACAGAGTGATGTCGCCCACCTTGCGTAGTTGCTCATCCACGTTCCAAATCTTAATTGCCACCGGAACGGCCGAACGGTACTCCAGACGCAGGGAGTAGACCTCGTTGCCTCCCGCCGCAAAGGGAATAATCACCCCGTCCTCGAAGCTCCGTGTGGACAGGGTGGCCACGCCATCGCGCTCCTCCAGCGTCACCTCGCCTTGTTTCTTCCACGACGAAACGTCCGGAAGGACAATGGGTTGAGCATTCTGCTCTGGGTCCACCTGCTCCATGACTTCGCCAAACGTCTGCTGAACGAAAAAATCGCCCTTGCCGTGTTCCTCCGCGCGCGAACCGGAATACAGATTGGCATCCGGAATTCGGCGCGGCGCGGGTTTCACAGGTCTGCCGTCCCGACGGATGATTCGCGTCCACTGGTTACGATAGCCGGAGTCAGTCAGGAGGCCGACGCACAAATCATTCTTCGTGCGGAACCCGGCGGCTGGAAAATATTCGCGCAACGCTCCGCCTTTCCAGTCCAACTGATCAAAACTCCAAAGCTTCGCTGGACTCTCCTCGGGCTCCAAACGATTGCTCAACTGGTAGAACAGCATGAACATATCGGCTTGGTATAAGCGGATCTTCTTTCGCACAACGTGAGGAGTAACCAGTTCATAGTCCACGTGCGCGAACACGGTTGTGTTTAGATTCTCGAGCCTGCACGCACCATCGAGCATCAGGTGTGTGGAATTGCCCGCCCACGACGTCGCCTTCCAGTCATTCACGCGATCTTCCACGCTGCGTTCTTCGTTCTTGAAGGATGCCGAAAACTCACCGCCCCGATTGTGCCGAGCCAAGGGCTGGCCATTGAAAAGAAGAACGACATTGTAGCCCTGTTTGGGGTCGCCAGTAACCTTCAACGCCAACCCATCAGTGCCGTGTGTCATTGCCGATGCGGCTCCTCGTAACGCTCCGGGCCCCGACCCTAGACCAACGGCTAGACCCGCCGTGATTGACCCCTCGATGAAACGACGACGCGAAATGGTTCTGCAGTCCATACTTTTGGGTTCCCCTGCCCATTGAATTGGTATCAGCCGGAGAATGGAACCGGGGAGAATGAAACCGGGACGTGAGCGCTTTCACCGTTCATGCACCGTTTTCCTTCGTCCGAGCGGGCCGCCAGGGGTCGCGGAAACAACTGCTCAGTCCCAACTTGGCCGCCATTTCCTGTTGCCACGCCACGTCGCCAAACGGGCGGTTTCGCTTTAGGCTCATTTGCATCGCCTCCTGCTCCGCCGCCGTCTGCGGCTGGTTCACTCATTTTACCCGATTCGCGGGCAAATCCATTGGCCAATCGGCCAACAGCGCCTTTTGGGTGGCCGAACCCTTGTGGCGCACCCACAGACTCGACCATCGCCTGCGAGATTTCAATGCCCGTCACGGCATCCACCTCGTCCTCGATGAACGCCGTGATTCTTCCCGTCCCCGAAGCGAAATCCAGCGCCTCAATCCGCGGCTTCACGCGGCGCAAATCCGATATGATTGCCCGAAGCTGATCCTGCTCGATATGCCACAGCAGATCCGAATACGTGCCGGCGGCATACTCGCCAGTCTCATATTTCCGAGCGGCGTCGCTTTCCTGGAAATGGGCCGAATAGCTTTCCGCCACGATATTGGCTTCTCACAAATGAATGAATGTCTTGCCGGCGACTCGCTCGTTCACTTCCGCTCGCCGCGCTTGGCGCCGCCCCACGGATTTTCCCGATCGTAATGCGCCCGCGATCCCGGCTCAAGAACCGCCGCGCCCCATCGAGGTTTTTGACTTCCCATCGGCTGATCGAGAATGATCGTGGCCTACGACAAGAGTTGCAGAATCCTGGTGCACAGGGAAGGGATTGTCGCCCGGACCGCTGGCGTCATCGAACCGCCTACCGTCTCCAAATCGGCCGCTTCAACCGCCAGAATTCGGACGTCTTTGGGAAAATCCAAGCCCAGCAGGGCTGCCATCGCGAACATTTCCGGAAGACCCGAGTAGTGGGGGGAAGGGACCACAACCGGAGATAGATCGGCGAGCGTCAGCTCGAAGATTGTGCCGGGCCTGCGGCTGCCCGTGCGGCAAGCGTCAATCAGAATCACCCGTTCGTAGCCCAAAAGCTCGTCCAGCAATGCCAGACCGTGAAGAGACGACGTCTGGACTTCGGCCCGGCCGCGAATCCGAGGTGCGACCGCTTCAGCCACGGCAATCCCTACGCCGTCATCGGCGACAAGGTCGTTGCCCAATCCTAGAACCAAAGTTCTCACGTCAAGCGCCTCATTCTGCCTCTAGGCGGGATCGCGGCGTATTTCCTGGACGAGGCTCCGCGCGGCATCGTACACGCGCACGATCAGCGGCATCTGACCCGGTATGGAATGGGTTGCACATCCGAAGCACGGGTCGTAGGCGCGAAACGCCATCTCCACCATGTTCAGAATGCCGTCATCGAACTTTCCCTCCTTGATCACCGCGCGCGCGGCGATGTCGGTGTCGCCGATCATTTCCCCGCGGCCCCGGTCCTGAGCAGGCCCGCCGCTTCCTCTGGCGTCAGGATCGGCGGCAGCGTTCCAGGCGGAATGGCCGCCGCGATCTCCTGCTGCGTCAGCTTACGATCCATACTCGAATCTCCGTCGAAAGTTCATCCTGTCACGTCGCACTCATGGTCACTCGTTAGCGCGGCGCCGCGCGGTGCCTATTGGGTATCGCGGCGCTGGCGCTTCGACGACGGCGGAATTAGAGCGTGTTATGCACTTTTACACACCCCGCGTTGGCCCGGAAAGGGGCCCGATGCGAGGCGTCCGCGACGAAATACAGCTCTTGATGAGCTATGGAGTCGCGGCAACGAAGCAGATGGCCCCTTTCCGGGCCAACCCTTCGGGACGCTTCTGCCTCGATCCCATGCGGCGTCGCTCGTCGTCGATAGCTCATCAAGAGCTGATCTCCTCCTCGCGGCTTGCCTGGGATCGAGGCAGAAGCGTCGCGGGGCGTGGAAAAGTGCATAACACGCTCTAGGACACTCCTCCGGACCGCTACGTCCGGCCGATCTTTACCGCTTTGGCCGGGACTCCTCCCATTGCCTGCTCCACAGTTGGTCGTCGAGGTTTGGGTTGTAGCTATCGTTGTCGTCGTAGAGGACGTCACCGTTTTCGGTGACCCAGCGGTGCCTGTAGGTGTTGGTGTCGGTTTCCACTTCGTTGGTGTACGGATTCACATACTCGTCCTGATCGGTGAGCATCAGATACTTGTCGTGCTGAATCTGCTCATTGGTTTCCTCGCGGCTGCGGAAGATTTCGTCGTTGAGACGCTCGATTTCCCTTTGCGTTGCCAGCGCGATCTTGGCATTTTCACCGGCGGTTTTCAGCTCGTTGGCGAGCCATTTGAGGTCAATCCGGATCGAACGCAGAATGATCTCCAGGACAGGCTTGCATTGATCGGCCTGGTCCCACGGGGCGCGCAGTAAGACCGTAGACTGGTTGCACCATTGTCCAGCGGCGCCGCGATTGTCGGCCAACACCGCCCAGAGGGCTTCCTTGAACGTAACGCCGCCCTCGCTATAGCGAACCACCATCGCCGCGGCCGTGACCTGGATCGGGGGCAGGCCGATCTGACTCAGGGCGGTGTTGGCGCTTGTGAAGCACTTGGCGTAGACCTCGGCAAGTTTGGGAAGTGGGCAGCGCTCCACAATCTGCGCGCCATTGACGTTGGGGTGGGCGAAATGGAAGGCGAATTCGAGGAAATCCTGGGCAGAGAGCATGGGTTTGACTTCCATGCCGTTGTAATGCGAGCCGGCAGGAAAAATCGCGGCCATGTTGGCGAAGCGCGGGTCGGAGAAATCGACGAAATTGTATGTCGGCAGACAGCGGAGCATGACGGCGCCGGTGCTGTCCTTCACTGAGAAGTCGCACTTAGCGACGAGAGAATTGCCGACGCCGCCGGCTTGAAGCGGGCTGACGCGGAAGATGCCGCCGTCCAGCTTCCATCCCAGGGGCACCAGGAGGGTAAATGCGCCTTCTCGCGGCTCGGCGGTGTGGCGGAAAATCAGCTTCGCCGGCTTCTGCGACGCAGCCATTTGTTGCGCCGCGCCTTGGCTGAGTTGGCAAGTCATTAGAACAATGGAGGAGGCGAGCAGTACGGTGGTTGCGCGAAGCATGGGGGCAAGCCTCCTTTACGCTGATCGGCTGGTCGGGAAACCGAAAAGTAACCGTTCTATGTAGATGGTACATCTGATTCTCCTTGTCACGAAGTGGTTTCCTGAACTATGGGAGCCGTTGCCCTCAAATTGCCCTCAACGGCCGTCAAAAGACGGCAAAAAACCGTGCAGCTTCAGCACATCAACGAGACGTGCCAAATCCTTGAAATCGCCGGCCTTAAGATGCAAATAGAGGGTTAACAGGAGATTGTGGATTTGAGCCGTTTCAACTCTCCCCCTCTCCGCTTTGTTTAGATGAGTGGATTTTTCCCCTAACAACGCCGCGTCGTCGCAGGACGGCGCGGCGTTGTGTTGGGCAAAAGGACCTTGATCTTGAACGATCATTTCGCCGCGGCCGCGGTCCTAGGCAGTGGCGCCATCTCCTCCTCTAGCCGCCGGATCGCCCAGGACCGCGAGTTGCGGGGGCTGACCCCGGCTGTCTTCAGCAATTCGTCGAACTCCTCGTCGAACGCTTCCAGCGCGTCGATCACCGTTGGTGCGTGACGGGTGAAGATGGTCTGGAAGTATCCCTTGCCGATCTGCGCGTTCATGGACTTGGCGGCGAACCAGTTGCCCACGATCGTCACGCTCTCCGCGTGTTCCAGGGCTTCCTTGGTTGCCATCTGGCAATGGCTTTCTGGCATCGATTTCAGGAATTCATGGAGGCGCAGCCGACACAGCCGGGCCGGCTCGCCGTACTGCTCATAGCCCAGCTTGGGGTTCCTTTGCCTCAATTGGCCTAAATGACAATCTCATCATGGAAGAGCGGACGATTTCTCACTCCTCGATCAAGCGCCCGATATAATGACCGCCCGTCTTGCGAAATGCTCGCTCCAATCTTCACGGTCCGCGGCATTCGCAAAGCAATGATGCCTGAATCGCCCCGATGTTCAATATGCCGCCAGCCCTTGGCCTGGGCGGAAACAATTCTGGCCGCATTTCCTGTTTGACGAGAAATATTCCGGCACAAATTGCGCTTCTGGTCGCGCTCGCGTTTTTTCTTCATCGCGCAGGCTCGGCTTCGGCGAAATCGCAAACGTGCTTCGCTCCCGCCCGCCTTCACGCGATTTTCGTCCGCGCAAAAACTTTCCACGTTTTCTTTGCATTCCCGCGGCTCGACTAAAACTTTTGCGCATTGCGCGTCGTGCCCGCAACGCGCAATGCGTTTTCCGAACAAAAACCGCCATGAGCATTGCGCCGGTCCGGCGAATCGCGCAGTTTTCGCTCCAACGCGATTTTCGATTAATTCCCACAAAGAATTAATTCAACAATCCATTTTTTATTTTGAAAAAAAAGATTGCGTTACCGGCGCGCGCATAGTATGTTTGCATCGATGCTCGGACGTTACGAGCGTCGAAGCTCATTCATCTCTTTTTGTGAGGGCTTGATCCATGCATACCGAACTCGAAAACAATTTTAGCGGTGTCGAGGCCGTCAACGTCGGCGCGCGGGGGCGGTCGGGGCTTTGCGTTTCTTCCGGACGAATCATGCGGCGTATGCCGGACCGGACGGCCACGCGGCTGGGGATGGGTGAGGCAGTCTGCGCACTGGATTCTCGGCGGATTCGGCGCGAAGGAGAGTTTTTGCCGGTGGACGGCCCCCCCTGCGGGTAAGTCATTTCCTCCGCTGATCGTACGAATGAAAAACGGCGGCGCGCGGCTCTTTCGCCCGACGCCAAGTGATCTCGTGGGTTGCCCGGCAAATGCAGCAGATTGCGCTCAAACGGTTTTACACATGGCCAGCCAGCAGTCCCCAATTCGCAAGTCGATGCGCGGCAATTCGTTGCATGCCCGCGCCGCGTTGCCGCCGTGCTTTCGTTGACCGGCGCTGAGAGGAGAACGTCATGCCGCGCCTTTGGGTCCTTTGCGATGCGCAACAGTGGACGGTCGTCCCTCTGGATCGCGATCCATTTGAATTGACCGCTGGCCTACTTGGTGCGGTTGTTCCCAACGCGCCGGATGCTCCCGCAGTGCTGGCGCGCAAGATCAACGACGACAAAGACCAATGGGCGCTGATCGTCCGACCCGGCGAGGAGGAATATGTCCACGTCAATGGGGACCGCGTGAATTTGGGTATGCGCGCATTGCGCGATCGCGATGCAATCCAGATCGGCGGCGGCGAGAGAATCTATTTTTCCGCGGAATCGGCCCCTGCCATCGTGACCTACCCGAAGGAAAAAGCTCCCGTTATTTGCCCGCGGTGCAACACCGAGATCCGTCCCGGTGACTTCGTGGTCAGGTGCCCTAAATGCAAGAACTATTTCCATCAAAATGAAGAACTTCCGTGCTGGCTCTATTCCGACCGTTGCCGGTGCGATCAGCCCACCGCGCTGAATGACCAGAATTGCTGGCGACCCGACGAGTATTCCAATGCGTGAATTGGGCGAACATCCCGCGGCCCCAAAGAGCGTTGCCGTGATCGGCGTCGGGAACGTCGGGTCCCAACTCGTCACGCATCTGGCGCGCCTCCCGGCGGTTAAGCGCCTCGTGATTGTCGATCCCGATTCCGTCAGCGCCGAAAACACCTCCCAGGAATATTCGCCCAAGGACATCGGCCAAAAAAAGGCGATTGCCTCGGCGCGGCGAGCGCGGCGGAATCGCCGGCATGACCCTCCGCAAGTCGAGCCAATCGTCGCTCGCGTTGAAAACGTCCCCTGGGGCCGAACTCGGGTCAGCATAATCATCGCCTGCGTCGATTCGCCGCTATCGCGCCTTTCCATAAACGAAATCGCATGGCGTTTGGGTACGCCCTGGATTGACACTGGGATTCGGGCCGACGGTTCACTCGCTCGCTTGCAAGTCCACGTCCCCGCTATGGATGCGCCATGCATCCAATGTGGTTGGGGCGCCATGGACCGGGATTCATTAAGCCGGGCCTATTCCTGCGACGGCCGCCTTAAGGAGAGCGCGCCAACCGGAGCTTCATCCGCCCTCGGCGGTCTGGCGGCGTCCCTGGCGGCGATTGAATGCCAAAAGCTCTTCGACGGATCGTTCGATCAATCGCTTGCGGGAAGACAGTTGATCGTGGAAGCGCGCTATCACCACTACTACGTCAACACACTTCGCCGAAATCCCGCCTGTCCGTTTGATCACCAGGTTTGGTCGATCCAAAAAGCGCCCCAAACCGTGCGGACGGTCGGCGATCTGGTTGAGCACGGCCGGAAGCTCTTCCGGGGGGCGGAGCTTCCAGCCTCAGTGAGTGCGGAGCGCATGTGGGTGACGCGCCTGCTCTGTCCGCTATGCGGGCAGCAGGCGCGCACGCTCCGCCTGCAAGGCAGAATCGGCGCGAAACTGCGGCTCTGCTCGCAATGTGGCGGCGAAATGCAACCCATGGGGTTCTACCTGCTGCCGCGCCTCGACATACGCTCCGCCGGCGATCGCCTCCTCGCCCGCCCGCTGCGGCGCTTCGGTCTTCGCGCCGGCGACGTCCTGACCCTCAACGGTTCACACGAATCCCAACACGTCGAACTCAGCTTGGCAAATGAGCCAGGAGGGAATTGAACATGGACAAAGTCCTGAACCTATTCCTGAGCAAACAGTTCGAAGAGGGCATGGCCCTGGCCGCCGCAAGCGACCTGCTGGAGTTGCACCCCTGGCTCCGCCCCGACGGACCGCCGCAAAAATACGTCGCGCGCTTCCGCTGCCACGGATTCGTGGAGAATCAAGGCCGGATTTGCAAGGCCAACCGCTTCGACGTCGGGATATTTTTTCCCGACCACTACCTCCGCGAAGCGAACGCCTTCGAGGTCCTGACCTGGCTGTATCCCGCCAACGTCGCACACCCAAATGTCCGCCCTCCTTTTCTGTGCGTTGGTGAGCGTTTCATGCGCCCCGGAACGAAGCTTGTGGAAATCATTTTCCAAATTTTTGCGATCATAACTTACAACAAATGGGCGGCGCATTCCCCCCTCAACGAGTCCGCCGCGCAGTGGGCGCGCAACAATCAGCACCTTCTGCCCGCTGACAAAAGGCCCCTGAAAAGGCGGCCCCTGTCCCTCCAGATCACCCTCAACGCAGAACGGAGGGTGTCGTAATGGCTTCGATGCAAGAGCAGTTGCGCGACGCGGTTGCCGCCGCCCTCGGCGCAATCGCCGCCGAGGCAACCGAAGATCGCTTCGGCTTCTGGCGCGTTCGTTGCGCGGACGGCTTCCAATTGACCGCCATCCTCGACGACGATTGGCTCCAGCTTCGCGCTCCATTTGCCCAGGACCACCTCCACGGCCAGGCCATCCCGCGCTGTGCCTGGGAAGTGTTGTTGCGAAACAGCCTCCTGCCCGGCGCCGCAAAACTCGTGAAGGCCGCCGATCGCCCGGCCATTTGTGCCACGGTGGAACTGCCCTTGGATATTGAGGCAACGGGCGATGCCTCGGACAACGCGCTGCAAGCACAACTTAGCCTGTCCATCGACGATCTAAGGCAGGCGACGCGCCGGCATCCGATTCGCGATCACCGCGCTGCGCCTCGGAGCGGCGCATCAGAAGTTCCAGACCTGCCGGCGCTCTGCACCGCCGCGGGATGGCCATTCAATCGCCGTAGCGAAGGTCGAATCGCGGTGCAACTGGAGGCGTCCGACTGCTACGCCCAAGCCATTCTCGCTTGGGACGATGGCCTGCGCGCCAGCGTCAACCTGCACCGCGCCGAGCAATCATTTTCCCCATCCGCCCGCCAGGCCATCGCCCTCATGCTCCTGCAACTTGGCGGAACGGTCCGCGCCGTCAGGCCGGCCGTTGATTCAGAGTCCGGTCATGAAATCCCCGTTTTACAGGCTTACTTGAGCCCCAACCCCTCGCCCCGCCAATTGGATCAAATTCTCGGGGCGCTTTCCGTTGCCGCCGGCTTATGCCAGCGCGAGGTCGTCTTGCTTTCAGATGAACAAGTGTCACTCCGGTACTTGTCGGTTCGCGGGTGTTCCGCGACCGGCGATGTGCCGAGTAGTCCAGCGTTTGTTTAACGAAGGAGTAGCCACATGAGTGTCGCCACGAACACACTGAGTTTTGAAGTCCGGGACATTTCCGGCCAGAAATCGGCCACGGTGAACGACTGTCCCGTGGACACCTCCATAAGCGAGGTGATTCCATCGCTTTTGGCGTTGATGTCGCTCCCGCAGAACGACTTGTCCGGGCCGATCAGCCACAGCCTGCGCCGCGATAGCGACGGCGCGATTCTCCATGCTGCCGACGTTGTCGGTGACGTTGTCCAACCCGGGGAACGCCTGGTGCTCCAGCCGAGCGTGGACGCGGGACGCGGATTATGACGCCGCGGAATCGTTTCCCCGGCGGAATCAGCGATTCCGCCGGCGTTTTGACGCCTCGCGGACTCGTTTTGTCAGGAAGTTCTCTATGCTCGACCATCACTATGAATACGTGCTGGAACTTTGGCACAAGGCGCCCGGCGGCCTTCTCGGACGCGTCCCCATCCAGGTCGATTGGGTTCCCGTTCGCGAAGCGCTGATCCTTGACCTGCTGCGCCGCGGCGTCATCCAGCAGCCGGGCGGATTGCCGCCCATGACGGTCGAACCGATCTGGGAGGAGCGCACCGGACCGCCCGCCATAATCGGTTTTCGCGC
>JBEKXM010000011.1:0-20553 GCA_049512115.1 Tepidisphaeraceae bacterium
CGGCGAATCGCGCACGCTGATTATTCCTGCCAGCCTCGCCTACGGCGCCAGGGGACAAGGGTCTATTCCCCCCAACGCCACCCTCATCTTCACCACAACCCTGCTCAACATCGTGAGCCTGGACGGGCAGGTGAATTCCACTGACGTTTTTATCGCCGATGGCGATACTTCCCCGAGCACCACCGATGGAACGTATTTCGGGCACTATACCGATGCCCAACCGCCGGTCACCCACACTTTCCTCGTCAACGAGACCCCCGGCCCCCTCTCGAGTCTGCTCGCCACGCCCGCAATCACCCTCACCGGTGGCGGAGCTTCTTCCTTCAGCGTGACTCAGCCAACCATCAGTGGCGATGGCACCCAGGGAACTTTCACGGTCACTTACACGCCATCACCCGGAATCTCCACCGCAACCGTCACGATTAACAATGCCGGATCTGCCTTGGGCGATCCCAATGTTACGTTCGACGTGCAGGGTCAGGGCGAGGAAGAGGCCATTGGAGCCGTCACGGCGGCAAATAAGAACGAAATCACCGGGTGGGCCTACGATCCCCTTGATCCCACCGCGTCCATCAACGTCCAGATCGACATCGCCGGCGGACCGGCCCCCCAGACTGTTTCCGCCGATCAAACTCTGGCCAGTTTGCAACTCCTCATTGGCTCGACCAATCACGGGTTCACTTATAACACCCCGATCCTCAGCGCCGGCAGCCATGCCGTGAGTGTGTACGCCATCGATACGACCACCGGCGATAATGTCCTCATTGGCACAGGAACGATCAACTACCCCGTCACACCCGATCAGCTTACGTTTACGCAGCAACCGGCCGATATGGGCGCGGGCGACACGATTGCGACGCTTCAGGTGACCGCTATTTCGCCCGTTACCAACGCCGCCGATACGTCCTTCAATGGCGCCGTAACCCTTCATCTCCTTGAGCCGGGCACGCTTTTGGGTACCAAGACGGTAAACGCCGTCAATGGTGTCGCGACGTTCAGCGGCCTGTCGGTGGACACGGCGGGCCGTAATGCGCTTGTGGCAAGCGCCGCCGGCGTTGATCCGACAAATTCCGCCGCGTTTGACGTCGCGGCGGGCGTTGCAACCCATTTGGCATTCATCGACCAGCCCACGTCATTCTGGCAAGATGGTTTGATGGCAAGCCCCGTTGTGGTGGCTTCGGAAGATCAATTCGGCAACGCTGCGTCTGTGGGCGGCGCGACGCAGATTACGCTCGGCGTTGCCTCCGAGCCCGCCGGAGCCGTGGTTTCCGGCACGGGCACGAAAACCGCGACCAGCGGCGTGGCATCGTTCGCGGGGCTCGCGGCCAGTCTGCCGGGGTCCTATGTTCTTATTGCCCGGTCCGGATCATTGACCTCCGCGACCAGCAATCCGTTTGCCGTGGTTCCGCTCCTGGTGTCCGAGCGATATACGTTCAGCGGCGTCCCCCTCAGTCCCGCGGCAATCGCCTTTCAGCAGTCACGAAATTCCCAGGGGTACGCGCCAACCTATGCCCAAGCCCTGGCGGTTCTCGTCGGCGACGTTGCGGTTTCGACGGCCGCTCCGACTTTTGCGGCTTCGACGTCCGTCGCGCTTCCGGCGTCCACGGCATCGCCGTTCGCCAGCGGCATTTCCACCAGTGACTCCAACCTGGAATCTCAACTGCTGGACGGCGGTTCAGGAAACCAATCGCTACTGAGTTAATGGACAAAGATCCGCGGGCGCTTTCGGAAGACGTCAGGCGCAGCCATTCAACGGTTGGGCCTCGTCGCCGCGGCGAATTGCCTCCAGACAGATGCCAAAGGCCGTCGCCAGCAAGACAAGCGCCAGCAGTGTCGCGGCCGCCAACGTCGGCATGCGCATCCAGGCGGGATGCAAACTGCCCAGGCGCTGCAACGCTGCCAGGCTCAGACTCTTCTGCGAATAGGTCGCCACCATTCGGCCGAACTCGTCGAAGAATTCGACCAGGATGAAAAATGCCGGCATGGCCAGGGCAACGAAATAGCCGAGTCGAGTGTGCCGCCAGGCTAACGCCCCCGTGGCGATGACGGCCAAAAGCCAGGGGAGCGCCGGCGCGGCATACCAGGACATGGTGCTGCTGCCTCCCCATGCGATCATCGATTCGACCCCGTGAGCGCTCATCTCCGCCAGGACGCAACAGAACAACATCACGATCGCCGGCGCCGTCCAGGCGCTGCGAAAAACGCTCGAAACTCCCAATCGCTCGCGGCGAAACAGCCACGACATTGGCCAGCCCAAAAAAGCGGCTAACAGCAGGCCCTCGTAGATGTGGGTAAACAGTGGCGGCGGAAAGAGAAAACACCATCCGCCGACCCACAGTCCGCCATCCAGAAACCATTGCTGGTAGACCGACCGCCAAAACCACCAATGATCCGGTCGCAGCCAAACCAGAAGGGCCGACAACTTCACACCGTGCGCGTGATTGTAAATCGCCTCCTGCATAGGAAACGGCACGTCAAAATGCCGAAAACTGTCGATGACGATCGGGCTGATTTCGGCGGCGACGACGAAGATAAAGATTGCCGCGGCGGCGCCCGCGCCCGACCATTTCGTTTCCCGCCGCCACGCCAGCGCCACCAAGCAAAGCAAGACGAACGGAACCAGGGCCAGGTCGGTTACCTTGGTCAGAATGCCCAGGCCCGTCAATGCCCCAATCGCGGCGGCGTGCCATCGGAGACGCCGTCCGCCCAGAGCCAACGTCCAGGCGACGACGATGACGGCCAGGAGAAAGGCCAACGAATCATTGGCAACGCGGGTGGAGTTCAACAGAAGCAACGGGTGTAATCCGGCCCAGAGTCCGATGGCCATCGCATACCGCCGCTGGCGGCAGGCCCGCGCCGCCCACGCGAGAATCACCGCCAGCGCGGCCGCCCCGAAGCCGACATTTACCAATCGCAGTACCGAAATAGAAACGGCTGAATGTTCCGTCCCACCCGCCGCGTTGAAAATCGGGAGCATGAGCCAGTAATAAAGGGGCGATTGCTGGGCTTCATAGAGGGGCGGCGTCGGACCGGGACGGAACTTTGGCCTGTCGCTGCTGAGCCAGAATTGCGGATAGAGCTGCCCCCCGGCGCCGATCGTCTGCTTATCAGCCCACTCCGCCTGCGGATACAGCACCACTTGTTTCATCACGGAAACCGGCACATCCGCTTCTTGGAAAACCGGCGACCGGCCCATTTCGTGAAGATAGTCGATGCGCCCGAAGTGTTGATACTCATCCCACATCTCCATGGGCGGCTCGATGCAACAAAGAATCACCCCGCGGCATAAATACGCCGCCACCAGAGCGAAACTGAACCAGCTCATCGCCTTGCTGCGACCGGGATTTGAGGGATTTGAGAGTTCGACCGCCCGAGCCTGAGCCACACTCATCAACTCTCCATCGTCAAATTGGAAAAGTAATCGGGATTCTTTATCGAGTCAATTGAGACTTTTGAATAACGATACCCCGGGGCATGCCCAAGGATCTGGGCGATGAAAATCGGCCGGAGGACCGGCCGGCTCAATTTCCAAGCAGAGCCGGCCGGTCCTCCGGCCGGTCTTCGGCACCCGAAAGTTTGGCTGACCCGTTAGACTTTATTTCTGCGCATCGTTGGATTTGAGGAACACAAACTGCGAGCCTTCTTTGCTGGCGATGTAGAGGGGCACGCCTTTGGACAAATCGACCTTCTTCAAAGCGTCGACCGCTTCGGCGGCGTTGTGAACGGGCGTGCGTCCAACCTCGGTGATCACGTCGCCTTCCCGAAGGCCCGCCAGGGCGGCGACAGAGTCGCGCTCCACGCCGGTGATCAGAGCGCCCGACCTCACGTCGCTTAGGCCAAGGGACTGGGCCGTCTGGGCGTCAAGCGTCTTGAGCGTCATGCCCAGGGCCGCGGGGGATTGGGCCTCCTCTTTTGCCGGCCCCGGATTCTCGCCGTTCTCCCCGTGGCCGAGGATCGCCGCGATATCTTCAGGCTGATCGCCGAGCATGATCCGCACGTCCAATTCCTTCTGGTCGCGGAAGACATGCAGGGCGATGGCGGTGTTCGGGGCCATGTCGGCAACCGCGTTACGAAGCTGTTGGACATCGGTCAGCGGCTGGCCGTTCAACGCAGTGATGATATCGAAGTGATGGAGTTTGCCAAAAGCCGGGGTGTTGGGGAAGGTCTGGACGACGAGAACTCCGTTCTCGCCCTGATACCCCAACCATTTGGCGATTTTGGGCGCATCGGTCTCGCTATCGGAAACGCTGTCGATCTTGATACCAAGCCAGCCGCGAACCACCTTGCCGTGGGATTTGAGGGCGGTATAGACCTCCTTCGCCTGGTTGGAAGGGATGGCGAATCCGATCCCCTGGAAACCGCCGCTGACGGTTGCGATGGCCGTGTTGATGCCGATGACTTCGCCGTGGACGTTCACCAGCGGCCCGCCGCTGTTGCCGGGGTTGATGGGCGCATCGACCTGGATGAAGTTTTCATAATCCTGGGTTTGAAGGATTTCGTTGCGATTGAGCGCGCTGACGATTCCGTGGGTCATGGAGCCGACGTATCCGAACGGGCTGCCGAAGGCCATCACCCAGTCGCCTTTTTCCAGGTCGTCGCTGTTTCCCCACTTGGCGGGGATGAGGCGGTCGGCGTTGATCTGGACGACGGCCAGATCGCTCTTGGGATCGGCGCCGAGGAGCTTGACGTCGCTACCGCTGATCTTGCGGCCATCGGCAAGCGTGATCACCATTTCGCTGGCATCGCCGGCGACGTGGTTGTTGGTCAGGACGTACCCGTGTCCGTTCTCGGCATCCATGATGACGCCGCTGCCGGTGCCGATTTCATCGAGACCCTGATCGTTTCCGGAGCCATCGTCGAAGTTGGGGGCATCGCCGAATCCGTGATCGCGGAAGAATCGGCGGATTTCGTCGTCTGGAATGCGCGAGCGCGTCTGCTTGATCGTCTTATGAACCTGGATTTTGACGACGGAAGGCTCGACGACCTTGCCGATGTGGCGGAAGACGGTGGAAAGGTCCTCGACGGTGGAGAGTTGATCGCGGGTGGACTGAACGTCGGCCTCGGCGCGGGCGAATTCCACGCGCTCCAGAATCGGCCGGCCGCCGAAATAACCCGCCGCAATCGCCGAAAGACTTAGAACCGCCACCCCGAATCCCGAGCGCATCAGTTTCATGTAAAACTCCTTGATCTATTCCTTAGGCAATGGGAAGCTCATTTTCCACTGGATTTTTCATAATTGTGCTCGGCGGCGGGATATTTCCCGGCCGCGACGAGCTCGACGTATTGGCGAAACGCCTCGAGCATCGGCGTAGCCAGATCGCCGAGGCTGGGCACAAACTTCGGCCGGTGCGCAGTCAGGCCCAGGGCGTCGTGGGTGACGAACACGTACCCATGGCACGCCGGCCCGGCGCCGCAACCGATCACCGGCACGGATACGGCTTCGACCACGGCGGCCGAAACGTCCGGCGGAACGGCTTCTACTAGAATCGCCGCCGCCCCCGCGCGCACGAGCCGGGACGACAACTCAACGATACGCTCCGCTTCCAGCGCGGTTCGGCCCTGGGTTTTGTATTCCCCCAGCAATCCAATCGACTGCGGGCGCAACCCCACGTGGACCATCACCGCGATGCCGGCGTCGGCAAGCCTGCGGACCAGCCGCAGGTGGCCGGCGGCCGCCTCTATCTTCACACAGTCGCATCCCGAAAGTTGCACCATCCGGATCACGTTTTTGACGCCCTGGGCGGCTGAGGCCTGGTAGGACCCGAACGGCATGTCCGAGATCAGCAAGCACTTGGGGGCGCCGCGGCGCACGGCGGCGGTCAATTCGATCAGGAACGCCAGCGGGATCGGAAGAGTGGTCGGATGTCCGAGAATCACGCCGGCGGCCGAGTCGCCGACCAGCAACGCCGGAACCCCCGCCTCCTGCATCAGCCGGGCCGACGTGTAATCATAACAGGTGAGGATCGGCACCTTCGCCCCGGCATCCCTGGCTGAGCGGAGATCGGCCATCGTGAATTTACGCGACGTGTCGGAACGCATGAGTCTCCATTATAGTCGGCATTCGGCGGCCTGCCGATAGATGTCGCGACAGGACCTTGCTACAATGCCCCCGGGAGTTTAGCAATGCTGGCCACTGCACCTAACCCTCGGCGATGGAGCCTGGAAGAGTATTATCGGATGGGGGAATCCGGCTTCTTTCGGGATCAAATGGTGGCTGGCCCTCGGTGAGATCGCCGTGGCCGATTTGCTGCCGTGATCCGCTGCTCCGCATTCCGTCTTTGTCCCTGCTACAATCCGAAAGTTGAAAGGATGATCCGTGGGCTGGCAGGACCGTGATTATTCTCGTGGCCAATCGTATGGCGCCAATCCTTTGATGTGGCTTCTCAGCGGATCGGTCCCGCTGTTTGTCGCGTTCGGAATTCGCGTGCGAGCGCACGCTTCGCTGATCATTTTCATTGCGATAACGCTCCTGCTTTCCGACCTCGGTGCGCGAAATGCCGTCGTGTCGATGACCATATTGTTCGGCAGCGTGCTGCTACATGAATTCGGACATTGTTTTGCGGCGCGTTGGGTCGGCGGGAGCGCGGAGGATATTTTGATGTGGCCGTTGGGCGGGCTGGCATCCGTTGACCCGCCGCATCGCCCGTTGCCCAGCTTCATCACCACGGCCGCGGGACCAGCCGTCAATCTTGTCATTTGCCTCCTCACCGGAACCGCGATTGCCGTGCTGAACCGGACGGCTTATGCCGTGCCCTGGTTCCCCGTGCGGCGCGGGCTGACGAGCTACATACCGCATGACTGGACGACGTATTATCTGTGGTGGATTTTCCTGGTTAACTATGCCCTTCTGGTTTTCAACCTGCTGATGGTGTTCTATCCATTCGACGGCGGACGCATGGTCCAGGAAATCCTCTGGGCCATTTTTGGGTATTACAAGTCGATGCGATTTGCCGTTGTGACCGGGATGGTTGGGGCCGTGCTGGTGGCCATGATCGGATTCGCCACCTGGAACCTCATCCTGGTTTTGATTGCCGCCTTCGGGTTCATGGCTTGCCTACAGCAAAGGCGGATGTTGCTGGAAGCCGGGCCGTACGAATTTGACGAAGTTGACTATGGCCAAAGTCTGTATGACGAGCCGAAGCAGCGGAGAACCAGTCTTCGGGCCAAAAAGCGAATGCAGCGCCAGGCCATGCGTTTACATGCCGAGCGGCACAAAATTGATCGCATCCTCGCCAAAGTCAGCGCCAAGGGCATGCATTCGCTCACCTGGTGGGAGAAGCGGACGCTACGGAAAGGGACGGAGAGGATGAGATGAGATGTCGAAATCCGAAATCCGAATGACGAATCAAATCCGAAACCCGAATGACGAATGTCCGAAACCTATGCTTCGTCATTCGGTCATTGGGGCTTAATTCGTCATTCGGATTTCGGATTTCGGGTTTGTTTCACGGGTCCCAGGCTCACGATCGTCATCGGATCGAACGGGAATTCCCGCATAAGGTCGCGCAACGAATCCGTCTTGATCGCCAGCAGGGTCTGCATGTCCATTTCCAGCGATCGATAGCTTTTGTTATAGAGCCATTGCCCGGCGATGGCGCGGAGCCGGCCCATGGGGACTTCGCCTTCCAGCACGATGCCGCTGGCGATCTTGTTCTTGGCGCGTTCGACTTCGCCTTCCGTGAGATCGGTTTTGACTCGCTCCAACTCGGCGCGGGCGATTTTCAGGGCCTCGTCGGCCCGGTCGGGATCGGTGGTCAGGGAAATGTAAAAGCTTCCGCAGCCGTCGTGGGGATAGAAGCCGAAATCGGCGTCCTCGGCGATGGCGTTGTCCACCAGCGCCCAATAGAGCCGGCTGCCCTCGGCGTCGCCGATCACGTCCGCCAGCACGCGGGCTGCAAATCGCCGCTCGTCCTGGGCGCTGGGGCCGGGTGTCAGGCCCATCGTGTATTGCCGGTTCAACTTGCTATCCACCATGGATTTCCGGTGAGATCGAAACACCGGCCCCGGCTGGCTCCGGGGCGATTGGGACGGCTCCCATTGGCCGCAGTATTCTTGCGCAATCGCGACGAGGCGGTCAAAATCCAGTTTTCCCGCCGCCGCCAGGATCGTGTTCCCCGGCCCATATCGACGGCGGAAATATTCAACCATCTGCCGGCGCTGGAGCTTGCGGATCCTGCCCGCGGCGCCCAGCACGCTCATGCTCAGCGGGTGTTTTCCGAAATGCGTCGCCATCAGCGATTCGTAAATTCGATGGCCCGGATCGTCCAGATACATCGCGATCTCTTCCAGAATCACCTTCTTCTCGGTGTCGAAATCCTCCTGGCGAATGGCCGGCCGGAACAGATGCGACAGATGCTCGATTGCCGCTTGCGCGAACTCCGGCAGGACGTTGGCGAAATAGGCGGTGTTCTCCTGGCTGGTGTAGGCGTTGTAGTTCGCGCCCATCTCGTCGAAGATCCGGTTCACGTCTTCCCACGTATACTTGCCGGAGCCTTTGAACATCATGTGTTCGAGAAAATGCGAAACGCCGTTGATGTCGGCGGATTCGTCGCGGCTTCCGGTGTTGACGTAAAACCCGGCGGCAAACGAATGGGCGTCCGGGTTCGCCTCGGCGATGATCTGAAGCCCATTGGGAAGCTGCGTGCGATGGAACGTCATTCGGGTAGCTCTTCCTTCAATTCGTGGGTACGAACGGGGCTTGGTGGTTGTGAAGTTGCTGGGTAGTCGATTTGAATGCGAATTCAAATGCAATGCGGGGGAGGCGGGAGACAACCCATACGGCCCCAAGGTTTTTCTCCCGCCTCCCCCGCCCCCCCTCCACCCTCTTTCCGCTTCCCCTAACCGTCCAGCAGAAAGAAGAAGAACGTAGAGGGCACTCATCCTGCTCTTCTCCCCGGGGACGGTTGAGGGGAAAAGGAAAAGGGTGGGGTGGGTGCGGGAGGGGCGGGAAAAAACTTTTGGGGCCTGATATGGTTTTGCCCGCCCCTCCCGCATTGCATTTGAATTTCTCTTCCGAGTGGCTATGCGAAAGCCGCTCGTACCCGGACATCGCGTAGTTATGCGTAGTTTGCGTCATGATTCGGACACCCGCAACGCTTTGGGTCCCACCGTCACGATCGTAAACGGATCCGGTTGGTGATCGCGCAGATATCCGTTCACGCGGTCGAGGGTCAGGCTGTCGATTTCGCGCTCGATTTCATCCAAGGTGCGGATTCGGCCGCGCATGAAAAAATCGTGGGCAATCGTGCCGCAGCGGGCGGACGTCGATTCCCCCTGCATGATCGTGCTGGCCTTGAGTCCGATCTTGGCTCGGTCCAATTCCGGCTGGGCGAGTCCATCGCACAGCCGGTGGATTTCAGACACAATGCAATCGAGCGTGGCCTGGGCGCGGTCGTTGCTCGACCCGGCGTAGCCGAGAATCGCGCCCATGGATTTGAGGCTGGTATATCCGGCCCAGACGCTGTAGCACAATCCTCGCTTTTCGCGGACTTCGGAGAACAGCCGGCTGCTCATTCCCCCGCCGAAGGCCTCCATGACGGCCCGAATGGCGTAGTAATCCGGATCGTTTTCCGGCGCGGCGGAATAGGCGATGCCGATGTGCGTCTGCTCGCTGGTTTGCTTGACGTGGTGAACCCGCCCCTTCGGGGGCCGAAGCTTCAGCGCAGCCACCGGCCCGGCGGGCAGATCGCCGAAGTGCCTGGCCGCTTCGTCCCTGATCCGCTCGAAGTCGATGTTGCCCGCCAGCGCCAGAATCGCGCCGTTGGCGTGATAGCGCCGCCGCCAATCGGCGCGGCACGATTGGAGCGTGAGTTTTTTCAGGTCGCCCGGCTGACCCATCGGGTTCCTTCCCAGCGGGAATGGCAGAAACCACTCGCGCAGTTTCACCAGCAGCATCTGGCGCGGATCATCCTCCAATCCCTGGAGCGACTGAAGCGCCAGATCGCGTGCCGCCTTGAATCCCGCTTGCGGCAGATGTGGCCTGCGGACGATGTCGGCATAAGCCGCCAGAGATTCAACCACCCGGTCGGCCACGGCGGCGCAGGAGAATCGTGTATGATCGACGCTGACGCTTGCCGAGCGCTGGAGGCCGAGGCTGTCGAGATAGTCGGTCAGTTGCCGACTGTCGCGCTCGCCCGCCCCGCGCAGGACCAGATCGGACAGCACGGTCGCCAGCCCGGACCGATCCTTCGGATCCCCGGCCGACCCGGCCGGCAACATCAGCGTCATCGCCGCCGACTGCACCGCCGGCATCTTTTCGCCCAGCAGGGTCAATCCGTTGTCAAACGTATGCTGGAAAAACTGTTGCGCCAAACCAAACTCCGTTCCCAATAGGAGGGGGGATTATAGGGGCGGTGAGTCATAAGCGAAAACCCGAGCGGCGGCGACTTGGGAATAACCAACTTTGGTCGCGGAAAATTTCACACCTGTCCCCGCAATGTCCCATTCCCCCCCGGGGGGGTAGTGCGAATGTCTCCCCCGGACGGATAACCGCGGATTTCCCAGCGCGGCATAGCCGCAACCAAAATGGAACGCAGACGCAGGCATTTCCCTGGACCCAAAGCGCAATAGCGAGCCTGGGAACGCGGATTTACCGCCCGCTTCGCTAGAGATCGCGGAGATCGCCGAGAAGAAAAGGGAGGATATTTGCCACGGATGAAAACCAGATGGACACGGATAAATCAAGACAAAATCCTTTGCATTTCATCAGTGTGCATCGGTTTTCATCTGTGGCGAACATGCATTTCTCCGCGTCCTCGGCGATCTCCAGCGAAGCGGGCGGTAAATGATCCGAGCTAAAAATTTGCGCAGCGTGCGAAGATTTTGATGGATTGCAGCGCGGATAACGCGGATAAACAATGGGATGAGTTGATTGTTCCCATCCGCGCCAATCCGCGTCATCCGCGGTGAGCCCGAATCTTCCGGGATAATTGTCATCATAAAGCTACGGTTGCAGAATCGGCGTTGGTATCGTGGTGACAAAACCCCCATTTACGACAGCGCCGCGGGGGGTTTTGTCACTGTCACACGAGGAACCCACTCGAAAAAGCATCGGTCGGCCATTTTGTCGCTGTTCCCGATGGGCGCATTCGGGCCGGGATAATGGTTGGTGGATCGACAACAAAAATGCATCTCCCTCTACATCTATAGCCGGGAGGTGAAGCTTTTAGACGTGTTTTTAGGAAAGCGCGGATTTTTTGGAAAACAATTTCTCTTTCGCGTCCTTCGCCCGGGCGGGCGAGGCGTCAGCACCGGCAAGCGCGGCGGCGGCGTTGGGCGAGCGCCAGGCCGACGAGAAGGAGGCCGAGGGTGGCGGGCTCGGGAACGGCGGTAAGGGAGATATTGCCCAATTCGACGGCGTTTGCTCCGGTCCCGCTGGCGACGAAAGTGAGGTATGCGCCGCTCAGGTTCTGCAGGGAGGGATCGTCTATGACGGTTTGGTAATTCTGGATCGTCGTGCTGTCCGTAACCAGCTCGCCCACAAGAGTGCTGTTAAGGTACATCTTGAGATCCACGTTGTAGACGGACGCGGGACTTCGGTCGACCGCGGCGTTGTAATCAAACGACAGCAACATAGGCGAACCAGAGGTCGGAAGCTGCAGTAGCTGGCGCGCCGCATAAGCACTGGAAGAACTCGGGACGAGGGCCATCTCTCCGTTGTACAGCTCAACCGATTGGTTGCTATAAGTTGTATTGCCCTGCGACCAATGAGAGTTGGCTTCCCAACCGGCAGTTCCCAAGATGAAATCGCCGTTACCGACAAGATTGCTGGAAACCGGATCGTAAGCGAATTGAACGCTTCCGGACGGAGTAGTGCTCACGACGCGAGCGTAATCCGTGGTGGTTCCATAGGTGTAGTCCCCGGTAAGCGCGTTCGGCGTGAACGCATAGGAATAGATTCCACGCTGAGCGCCGGCGCTCAGTGAAATTGTGTCGTTGGCCACAACCCGGTTGGAAAAGCTTCCGGGTGCAGAAGCGGTTTGGATGATCTGCAAGGCGCTCGGTCCGCTCTGCTGGGTCCATAGCTGCTGGCCGGAAGCGACGGCGACATTGCCAATCGTCGTGCCATCCGGAGCCGCCCCGTTATATATCGTCGTCTGAATCGTGAAATTGGGCGGTGTCCGCAAAAGATTGTCGTAACCGTACGGAATGGAGGTGTTGTAGCCCAGATTTACATAGGCGGGGTTGGTGGGGGCGTAATTGTAGGTGAACTCATCGCTGACAACTCCAAACGGATATTGCGCGGACGTTGGGATTTGAACTCCGTTTGCGCCGGATGGATAGTCATATTGGACCTGCTGTCCCAGATCGTTCAGCGTGACGGCGTTGCCCGCGACATTGATGATGGTTTCGCTGGTGATTTCCGTTGCCGGCGCTGGGCTGAAAATGAACGGCGAGACCTGCGAACTGGCTGGATCGATGATATATGCTGATGTGGGCGCTCCGATTGTGGGGAGTGCTGTAGTCAAGAGGCTGCTACCGTTGACAGCGCCGCCCAATCGCCAAGTGACGCCTGCGGAAGTAGTGCCCGTTTGTGTGACCAGCGGCGTGATCGTTCCCGTATTCGAGATGCTCACGATTTGGATGGACGCGGAATTTACCTGTAGGCCGTAGAGCTGGCCGTTGGTATAGGCGATGTCATTCACCCTGCCGTTGAGCGCGATCGAGCCGTCATAGGCACCGCTCTGGGCGTCATTGATGGAAATCGTTGAATTGGCGGTTGGAGTCGAGGGGTTGTAGAGCCCATAAAGTGCGGTGTTGCTGGCGGTTCCGCCCAGTGGGATTCCATAACCATAATTCGGCACTTCCTGAACCACCGGCAGCGCCATCGGGCCATTAAATCCCTGCACCGAAATATCGCCCAGGCCGTTCTGGGGCTGAAATACAGCTACGGCTGCGTTTCCGAGCTTGACGAATGCGATGGAACACAGAACAAAGACCCCTACGATGCGCATTGCACGCATGACAGCCTCCTGCCTCCCGACCCGGTTCGGCGAACGGCGTCGAATTCCCAAATTACGAAGTTTCGGCGCCTATTCCCTCAACAGCTAACGCTACATCGGAGGGAAGGCATGGAGAATAGGCGGGTTGCCCTGTTCCTCCATAGGTAAAAGCGCTGATCTGTTTGGAAACCCGCACATCATTCTTGCCGGATCCGGTGCGCATCCGTCAATCCACTGGATTCATCACCATTCCCGTGGCCAGCTTGGGGTAGAAGAACGTGCTCTTCGGCGGCATCACTTCGTTGGTCTTGCCCAATTCCTCCAGGGCGTGCAGGGGCGTGGGCTTGAGCAGAAGGGCGATCTGGTATTTCTTGCCATCGGTCATCTTGGCGACGGCTTTGCTGTCGGCGGTGTAGCCGCGGCCGGGGTCGGTTCCGCCGGCGAATTTGGGCTTGAAGATGTGGTCGAGCAGATAGTTTTGGACGACGGCGACGTCCAGTTGCCGCCAGGCGGCGGAATGCGCGGGTGCGATCGGTTTGAGCACGTCGCGATCGGAAAAAGTGATCTGGTAAGTGTGGCGCGTCCGGCCGTCGAATAGGCCGAAGGTTGACGGCGGCTGTTTCGGCAGAACGGCGTCGATGTAATGGGGCAATTCGGATTCGGGGATGTTGAGATCGGTGACGGCGGCGGCTGGGTAGAGCGCTTTTCGCAGGGCATCGGCGTCGAAGTCTTTCAATCCGGAGATCAGGCGATGGGTTGGCAGGATGAGCAATCCATCGTCCTGCATGCCGACGAGGGCGAAGAGGCAGAAATTGGCCGGATGCCCCGGCGGCAGCCGGCCGCCGTGGGCCGCGGTGATTTCCTTTTGGTACTGGAGCGCCATAGTGTAGCGGTGATGCCCATCGGCGATGTAGATGGGCCGCGCGCTCATCAAGTCGATGATGGCGTTTTCGGTTTCGCTGTCGATGACGGTCCAGAGGTCGTTGCGCACGCCGTCGAGCGTCGCGGTCGTTTCCGGCTTGCTGAGGTTTTTATAAAGGGCCGAAGTGATCTGGGATTTGGGATCGGGAAATAGTCCGAAGACGGGCGAAAGCTGCATGCGAGTGGCGCGGGTGAGTTTCAGCCGGTCCTGGATGGCATCCGGATAGGTCTTTTCATGCGGAACGACATGGCCTTCGCCGAAGGGGCTGAGCTTGACCAGCACGATCATTCCACGGCGATGGAAGGTTCGCTCGCCATGGGTGTAGGTCTGGGAGTAGGGATAGATCGCCGGCTTGGGGTCTTTGTGAAGAACCCCGGCGGAGAGCCAGGATTCCAGGGTGTCGTTGGCCATCTCGTAGGCGGCATCGGGTCCGATGGTCTTGGCCGGCAGGTGGGGCAGATCGACCGTGACGATGTTTTGCGGATGGCCGGCTTGGAGCTTGCGTTTCGCGGCTTCGTCGAGGACATCGTATGGCGGGGCGATGAGATTGGATAAATCCGATCCAATTTTTCGCGAATAGCGCACGCCCGCAAAGGGCCTGATTTGGGCCACGGATTGCTCCCGGTGAAAGAGATAAAGATAAGGGGAGGAATGTCATTTGTCATTAGCGAAGAACCAAGTGACAAATAACCAGGACGAATGACAAATCACGCCACCGGTTCATTTCGAGGTTTTGCGCCGGTTGACGGCAGTTTAGGCTGATGTCACAGTCAGGGTTTGTTGAACTACGGCTGGCGATTGCCGTCGCCTGACCTCACACCGCGGTCGAGCGATGCGAGAAACAAACCATGGCGACACTTCATCTGATTTGCGGCCTTCCGTGTTCGGGAAAGACCACGTTGGCGCGGCGGATCGAACAGGAGCGTTCGGCAGTCCGTTTGACCCCCGACGAGTGGATCGCACGTCTGTTCGGCGATGATATTTCGGGTGCGCGGCTCGACGCCGCGCGCGACCCGGTGGAATCCGTTCTATGGGATCTCGCGGCTCGTGTGCTTGTGGTCGGCGTGGATGTCATCCTGGACTATGGTTTCTGGTCGCGCATCGAGCGAGACGACTTTCGATCGCGAGCGACGCGGCTCGGGGCGCGCAGTGAACTGCATTTTCTGAACGTGACGGAAGAGGCGATTTTGACTCGCCTGGCCGCGAGAAACAATCGGCGGCCACCAGGGACGTTTTGGATCGACGAGGCTCGGGTAAGAGAATGGGCACGCATATTTGAGCCCCCAGGCGAAGACGAGCTTCAGCCCCGGGAAGTGAACGAATCGGCGCCATGAACCCTTACCCAAATGACCCATCACTTTCCTCCAAACGCAATATCCGCTACCATTCCTCGCAGCATGAAGATCATCCTAGCCAATCCGCGCGGCTTTTGTGCGGGGGTCAATATGGCCATCGAGACCGTGGACAAGGTCCTGGCCATGAAAGGCCCGCCGGTTTACGTCTATCACGAGATCGTGCACAACCGGCACGTGGTCGATGGGTTCAGAAAACGGGGGGTGACGTTTGTGGATGACATCGACGAAGTTCCGCGGGGCGGCCTGGTGGTTTATAGCGCGCATGGGATTTCGCCGGAGGTGCGGCAACGGGCCAAGGAACGGCGCCTGATCGAGGTGGACGCGACCTGTCCGCTGGTGACCAAGGTGCACATGGAGGTGCTGCGATACGTGCGTGACGGATATACGGTGATCTTCATCGGGCATCGCAAGCACGATGAGGCGATCGGCACGGTGGGGGAGGCCCCGGATTCGATCATTGTCGTGGAGACGCCGGAGGAGGCCGCGAATTTGAAGGTGAAGCCGCTTGCCAGGCTGGCGTACGTGACGCAGACGACGCTGAGCGTTTCCGATGCCCAGCGGGTGATCGACGCGCTCAAGGCCAGGTTTCCGAACATTCGCTATCCGGGCAAGGATGACATCTGCTATGCGACGACCAACCGGCAGAACGCGGTCACGATCCTCAGTCCGGAGGTGGACCTGGTGCTGGTGATCGGGAGCAAGAACAGTTCCAACAGCCAGCGGCTGGTGGAACGGGCGGTGGAAGCGGGGAAGCCCGCGCATCTGTTCGACGATGAATCGGAATTGGACCCGAACTGGTTCGACAACAAGAACGCGGTGCTGGTGACGGCCGGGGCATCGGCGCCGGAGCATTTGGTGAGCGAGCTGGTGCATCGTCTGTGCCGCGATTTCGGCGGAGAAATTGAAACGCGAACGCTGCTGGAGGAGGGGATTTCCTTTGAGTTGCCGAAGTCCGTCCGGAGTTTGTCGGTGGTGAATTGATAAATGAGTTGCGAGTTGCGAGTTTCGAGTTGCGAGTGGTGGAAATGTTTTTGCTCTTAACACGCAACTCGCAACTCGCAACTCGCAACTTCCATTGAGGCACACATGAAAGGCGTTATTCTTGCCGGGGGCACGGGCTCGAGGCTGTTCCCGCTCACCAAAGTCACCAACAAGCATCTGTTGCCGGTGTATGACAAGCCGATGATCTATTATCCGCTGGAGTGCATGGCCAAGGCGGGGATCGAAGACGTGCTGCTGGTCACGGGGGGAAATAACAGCGGGGATTTCATCCGGCTGCTGGGCAATGGCCGGGATTTCGGACTGAAAGACCTGAATTACACCTATCAGGAAGGCGCCGGGGGAATCGCGCAGGCGCTGGGCCTGGCGGAACATTTCGCCGGCGGGGACAGCATCTGCCTGATCCTCGGCGACAACATCCTGGAATACACCATCCGCCGGGCTTGCCAGAGGTTCATCCAGCAGCGCGACGGGGCGAAAATCCTGCTGGCACAGGTGGAAAACCCCCGCGCCTACGGCGTGGCGGAAATGGACGGCGATCGCGTCGTTCGCATCGTCGAAAAACCCAAGGAGCCCAAAAGCAACTGGGCGGTGATCGGAATTTATTTCTATGATAAAAACGTCTTCGACATTGTACGCCAGCTCAAACCCTCGGCCCGGAACGAACTGGAAATCACCGACGTCAACAACGCGTACATCGAGCGCGGCGAGATGACCTACGACAAAGTTGACGGCTTCTGGGCCGATGCTGGCGAAAACATCGACTTCTATCTCAAGGCGTGCAACACCGTCTCCAAATGCGGGGCGAATAAGGAAGGGAAGTAGACATACGAACTCACAGCCCCTAACAAAGAGACTGACACAGAGATCACAGAGACCCTGGCGCGGCCGCGCTTCGCTTGGCCGCAACCAAACTTGCCTTCGGAGCAAATAGTATCTTGTTTTTTTGACAAGATATGACACCTTTGTAATACAGAGGCCACAGAGATCACAGAGGAATACTGAATTCACGGGTTTATCTCTGTGTGCTCCGTGAACTCTGTGTTCTCTGTGGTTTATTTTGTTAGACGAACCTATGCAAACCATCCTCGTCACCGGCGCGGCCGGGTTTATCGGGTCCAATTTCGTCCGCCTTCTCGTTTCGCGGCGCGTTTCGGCCAAGATCGTCGCGCTGGATAAGCTGACGTATTGCGGCAACCTGGCCAACCTTCAGGGCGTGTTGTCGGATCGGGCGGTGTTCGTTCGCGCGGATATTTGTGATCCGGACCTGGTGGGGGCGGTGTGCGACGAGCATAAGGTCACGCATATCGTCAACTTCGCGGCCGAGACGCACGTGGACCGGTCCATCCTCGGCTCGGGCCCGTTCGTGCAGGCCAACGTGGTTGGGACACAGGTTTTGCTCGACATCGCCCGTGCCCGGAACATCGAGAGATTTCTGCAAGTGGGCACGGATGAGGTGTACGGAACGTTGCCGGAGGATCGGCCGGACATCAAGTTCACGGAACAGACTCCGCTCCAGCCGAACAGCCCGTACAGCGCAAGCAAGGCCGCGGCCGATTGCTTGGTCCGGGCGTATTTTCACACGTTCAAGATGCCGGTGCTGATCACGCGATGCAGCAACAATTACGGGCCGTATCAATTTCCCGAAAAGGTCATTCCGCTTTTCGTCACCAACTTGATCGAAGGGAAAAAGGTCCCGCTGTACGGCGACGGCATGAACGTCCGCGACTGGCTGCACGTCGAGGATCATTGCGACGCCATCTGGGCCGTGCTGGAGAAAGGCGCGCCCGGCGAGGTGTACAACATCGGCGGCAACAATGAGATCACCAACCGCAAGATCACCGAGACCATCCTCCGCGAAATGGGCAAAAATTGGGACGAAAGCGTGCAATACGTGAAGGACCGTCCCGGCCACGATCGCCGATATGCCATCGACGCCGGCAAGATCAAACGCGAGCTGGGCTGGGAGCCGAAGCATCGGTTCGAGCAGTCGATCAAGACGACAATTGACTGGTACAAGGACCACCAGGATTGGTGGCGTGCGATCAAGAGCGGGGAATATCTGAAGTATTACGAGCGGCAATACGGCGGAAGATAGTCGGTGGCATGGGCATCCTGCCCATGCGGGCGATGTCGGCGCGCGCGACGACTTTCGCATTCCAGTCCATGTGCATTACCATTTCAGTGCAATGACCGTGATAGTCCCTGCCGCCGAATCGGACGTTCCCACCATCCTCGATTTCATCCGCAAACTGGCGGAATATGAGAAGCTTTCGCATGAGATGAACGCGACCGAGGCTCAGCTTCGCGAGCATTTGTTCGGCGCCCGTCCGGCGGCGGAGGCGATCGTGGCGAAAATCGGGCCAAAACCGGTGGGATTCGCCCTGTTTTTTACGACTTTTTCGACTTTCGCGGGGCGGCCGGGGATTTGGCTGGAGGATTTGTTTGTGTTGCCGGAGCATCGCCGAAAGGGAATCGGCTGGGCGCTGCTAAAGGCGGTGGCGGCCATCGCGGTCCAGCGAAAATGCGCACGGCTTGAATGGTCCGTGCTCGATTGGAATCAGCCGGCCATCAAGCTGTATCAGAAGCTCGGTGCAGCGGCCATGAGCGATTGGACAACCCAGCGCCTTTGGGGCGATGCGCTGCTACGATTGGCGGGGAAATGAACGACATTTACGATTCCATCCTCATCGTCGGCGGCCAGGGAATGCTTGGGCATGCCTTGACCGATCTTCTCGTCGCGCGCGGACGCCGGCCGGTTGTCGTCGATCTCCCGCAGATCGATATCACCGATCCGTCGGCCGTGAAAAAACTCTTCGCCGATCGGCGTCCCACTCTGGTGCTGAACTGTGCCGCTCACACCAAGGTTGATCTTTGCGAGCAGGAGAATGAGAAAGCCGACGCGGTCAACGGATACGCCGTCGGCCTGCTCGCTGGCTCATGCAAATCCTCCAATGCGGTGCTGGTTCACATCAGCACGGATTTTGTTTTCGACGGAACTGGGCGCCGGCCGTATCTGCCGGGCGATCCGGTGAATCCGCTGAGCGCCTACGGCAGATCGAAACTTCTCGGCGAGCGGGAACTTCAAAAAAATGCCCCCGCGCGATGGCTGATTGTCCGCACCGCTTGGCTTTACGGCCGCCACGGCCTCAATTTCCCGCGGACGATGGTGCAGGCCGCACAGGCCGGCAAACCATTGTCGGTGGTCAACGATCAATTTGGCTCCCCAACGTACACCGCCGATTTGGCCGAAGCGATTCTCGATCTTCTGGACAGCGGGGCGTCGGGGCTGTGGCACGTCACCAATTCCGGCCAAACGACGTGGTTTGATTTCGCCAAGGCCACGCTGGAAGAATTCGGCGTCAAGGCGGAAATCTCGCCGATTTCCAGTGCCGAATGGGCGCAAAAACGGCCGGCGTCGGCGATTCGCCCCGGCTACAGCGTTCTGGACCTTGGGGCGCTGGAGCGCCGGATCGGCCGGTCGATGCGGCCATGGCGGGCGGCGCTGGCGGATTTTCGCGCCGCCGTGCAGCGCGACGGGTTTTAGGCGAAATGACGGCCCCGTGGTATACTCCCTTGTCGAAATGAGTCGCGCTTTCGGGATGCGTTGCCAACTATTTTTTGTTTCCATGGTGAGTCTGTCGGCGTTTGCATGCCAGCCGCCAGCTTCGTCCGCGCCGGCGGCGGGCTTAGGAGCGGTGACGACGGCCCCATGTTGCTCATACGTTGTCAGCGGCGGAGCGCTGCATCCGGGTCAACACGAGCTTCGGCCGGGCGATACCGTATCGACGATTGTGGCGCGCGATCTGGCGGCCAAGCCGGGCAAGCCGATCACCATTGTCCTGATTCGCCAGGCGCCGGAAGGAAAGACCCGGCAATTGATCCAACTCGACGCCAACGGGCGGCTGATGGACCAAAGACAGAACTGGTCGCTTCGCAATGGGGATGAATTGGTGTTCCCGGGCGGAAGCGGATCGAATTCCACCCGCAATCCGACGGGTCCGCAGGCGCATAGCTCCGATTAGCCTCATTTGGAAAGAAGTGATTGAACCGCCAAGACGCCGAGGCCGCCAAGAATTCAATCGCAGAAAAGACTGAATTTTCCGTTCGCATCTGAACTACATCTGAGGCAAGAGGTGTTTGAGTCTTGCTTGTTCCCACCTTGGCGCCCTTGGCGGCTCGGCGGTTCAATCGTCTTTGTTTCCGGTTGAGCGCGGGCTGGAAGCGCATGTCACGGGGGCTTACCCTAATAGCCATGGGCACGGAAACTTTTTCGGATTTTCTGGCGCTTCTGGAGCGCGAGGGCGAACTGGCGAAGATTTCGGCGAGGGTGGAT
>JBEKXM010000012.1:0-20028 GCA_049512115.1 Tepidisphaeraceae bacterium
TCTCTCCAGTTGTTTTTGCTCGCCGATGAATGCACGAAACTACAATCGCCGCGCGTTAAGGTCCGGGCTAGATCGAACAAGAATACAGAGGTATTCAGTGGTCCCCATGTTCTCGTCGCGCAAGGCTTCACAAGTATCGCCTATGCTGATTTTGCCGTGTCATTTCGTCATGCACTCCGGGGTATTAGTGGTCCGAAGGCGGATCGCAACCTGCTGGTATTCCTTGCAGCGTACCTTCGGTCGCAACTTGCACGATACTTCCTATTCCACACGTCATCGAACTGGGGTGTTAGCCGCCAGAAAGTACACGTGGAGGAGCTATTGCGGCTGCCTTTCCCGCCTCCCGACACATTCCCCGATCCAGCTCGCCAACGCAAGATCGTGAATGCTATTGCGGAAATCGTCGATGCAGCCGCGAAGAAGTCCGCGAAACCGTTCGTTGATCGTGATGCGATTGTGCGTGATGCCAGTGATTCGATTGAGCCGCTTGTTCAGGATTACTTCGACATTCTGCCCATCGAAAGAACTCTCATTGAAGACACGGTAGAGATCACGGTGCCGAGCACCCACCCCACGCGCAAGCGAAAGGTAGTGCCGACGATTCAGCCGGCAACCACCAAGCAGATCACCGCTTACAAGGACCGATTGACGGAGACGCTAAATGGCTGGGCCAAGGGAGGGCAATTCGTCGTTCGCGGGAATATCGCAGCGTCACAAAACTTGGGAGTTGGGATAGCGGTTTTGGAGAAATCAATTCGTGCCAACGGTGCTCAATCACCCCAAATCGACAGCGATCTTGTTGCCGCACTCGATGAACTCCGAAAGGCCGTGTCACGCAAGCTAAACGCCTTCGAATTTTCGCGAGGCGTCAAGGTCTTTCAGGGCAACCGTCTATTCATCGCAAAGCCCATCGGACGGCGGTACTGGACAGAGACGGCGGCGTTGAACGACGCCGACGAGATCGCAGGCACGATCTTGATGCACACGTCGAAGGGGGAAGGATGAGCATCATCGGAGCACCTTCCGAATGGGCGAATCTGATCGATCCGATGGTTTCCCAAATCCTTCAGCTTGTCATATCGACCTGGGAGAACATCCCAGCGCCGGCATCGGACGCCCGCGAGGATGATATTACCAACGCCCTTTGCCGGGCGCTTCGCGACAACCGGACTGCTCGTAGTCTGATGCTTCAGATTGACACCCAGCAAGTCGAACTGGACCCGATGCCCGGCGAGGATTTGGGCAGGCTTGACATTGCGTTTCGACCGCTTGTTCCACGCGAAGACATTTACTTTTGTCTTGAGTGCAAGCGACTGAATGTGGTGGTCAACGGCAAAATGCGAGCCTACGCAGCCGAGTATGTCACGTCTGGGATGCTTCGCTTTGTCACCGGCCAGTACGCACGTGCCGTTCGACACGGCGGGATGCTCGCCTATGTACTTGACGGAAACGTAGCCGGCGCAATTGCAAACGTCGAGGGGAACCTTCGGAACCAGCAAGTGGTTCTTTGCATGGCGGCACCAGGCGAGTTTCAGCCATCATCGATAATCCCCAAGGATTCTCGCATCAAAGAGACGCATCATCAGCGCGCTCACGATACGATAATGTTTCGGATTCACCATGTATTCGTGGCAAGGCGAGCGGACCTGGGCAGTTAATGTCGCCACTGGGAAAAAACGTTCGTTGCCCAACCGTGAAGGTCATTACGCGAGACGGCTTTACCTCCAAGACTCTCCCGCCATCCCCCGCCAAAAAAATATTCCCAAAAAATCCGCCGAATTCCAAAAACACGTCCAATTCCTTCACCTCCCGGCTATAGGTATGGAGGACCTCGATCTTTCGACGCCGATCCAGCCGTTATCCCGGCTCAGCTTGAACAGCGACAAAATGGCCGACCGATGTTTTTTCAAGTGGGTCCTCCCGTCAACGTAGACAAAACCCCCCGCCGCGCTGTCGAAAACGGGGGTTTCGTAGACGCCGCACCCAGGCACAAACTGCAACCGTGGTTTTATAATGACCATTCCCCCGTCTACTGCTCAACTTTCTACCGCTGCATTTTCTCGCGCAGCGGCGGTGGAATGGGGTTTTTGGGCAAAGGGTCACGTTTTTCGCCTTCGGCAGACCGAAAACCTCGTTTCCAGGTCGATATGCGGCTATCCCGGCATTGTTCCGCCTAATGTCCTTTAAGTAGAATGTCCCATGCCATGCCCATCCTCAGCACGACCAAAATGACCGCCGAGCAGTTTCTTCAGCTTGGCGAAGACCCGCCCGGCGTTCGGCTGGAACTCGTGGAAGGAGAAATTGCGGTCAGCCCAAGCCATACTCCCAGGCATTCATTCGCCGAAATGCGGCTCGGCATATTGCTTGGCAATCACATTGATGCGAAACAGTTGGGAGAACTATACCGCGATGTTGATACGATTCTCAATCGCTTCACGGTGAGACGCCCCGACATCCTGTTTTTTTCAAAGGCCCGGACGCATCTCGTCGGCGAAAAAGCCATGAACGGTCCGCCGGACTTGGCCGTTGAAATAATTAGCCCCAACAGCATTGAAATTGATCGAGTCGATAAGTTTGCCCAATACCGTGATGCGGGAGTTGCCTATTACTGGATTGCCGATCCAATCGCCAAGACTATTGAGGCCTGGCGGCTCGAGAATGGCCAATACATTTCCGCCGGCCAAGGCTCGAATGACCAGACCGTCCAGTTGCCGCCGTTTGCCGACCTGTCCATTCCTCTTCCTCGCCTTTGGCGCGACTGAATAAGGGGTCTGCCAATTCTTCGGGGAGCGAAGACGATTGAACCGCCATGACGCCAAGACGCCAAGGTAGAAAATGCGCCTTGGAATGATTTTACCTTGGCGTCATGGCGGTTCAATTTCTGCTCTCCCGGAAATTTTTGGCACAACCATGAATAAATGCATCCCTTTCAATCTTGGCAAAACCCCCCAAACCCGCTAAGTTATAGGCGAAGGAGCACCCTCCCGTGGCCATGCAGGAATCCAGCACGCGCAATATTTACGACTTCCATGCGATGTTTTATGACGTGACTTTCGGCAAGCTGGTTCGCCGCCGGATCGCGCGCGGGATTTCGCACATGGCCATCAACCCCGGCGACCAGGTGCTCGATCTGGGAATCGGAACCGGCGCCTCCCTCGATTTCTATCCGAACCATGCGCGCATCGTCGGCATCGACCTCTCCGGCGGAATGCTCCGCGAATGCAGGAAAAAGCTCCAGCAAAAGCGCCTGGCCCCCACCCAGCTTTTCCAGGCCAACGCCCTTGAGCTTCCCTTCCGCGACAACGCCTTCGATCACGTTTTCATCAGCCACGTCATCAGCGTCGTCAGCGATCCCTGCCGGCTCCTCACCGAGGCGCAGCGAGTCTCCAAGCCGGATGCGCGGATCGTCATTGTCAACCATTTTCAATCGACCAATCGGTTCATCGCCATGGTCGAGAAATTCCTCTGCCCTCTTTGCACGATGCTCGGCTGGCGCAGCGATTTGCCCTTGGACGACCTGATCCGGCGCACGGGGGTGGAGGTCGATTATCGCTTCAAGCTGGAAAGCATCGATCTCTGGGAAACGGTGGTGATCACCAACAACAAGGACCGGCGGATGGGGACTTTCGCGCCGCCCGCGCCAGATCGGTGCGCCGCCGCCCAGCGCGAAGTCGCCGCCTGATCGGATGCGTTAGCCTTGATCTGTATCACATGCGCCGAATGCGGGGAAAGTTTTGAAATCGGCGAGGAGTTCGCCGGGATTACTGAATTCTGTCCCGCCTGCGGCGCGCTCAACGACATTCCCGATGCCGATCAGGACCCCGGCCCGGACCAGCCCACCGACCCCGCGCCGGCCGTTGCCGCATCCGCTCCCGTTCCCGGTCGCGGCATCCCAGCCGCCCTGTGGTGGACGATCCTTCTCGTCGCCATCGGATTGTTCGCCGTGGCCTGCGTGTTTCTCTTTTCCGACAATTGGGAGAGCCGCAACGTCCAGGCGCTCGCCGACGCAGCCAATCGTGGCGACGTCCTGATGGCCGACGAGGATTACGCCGCCGCCGCCGGACAATACCGCTTCGTCCTGGACACCGTCGGTCACCGCGCGATCGAAAGCGTATTCATCCGCCAGTTGATCGATCGCGCCCGTCGCGGCGTGGCCGAGGCCGAGGACCGCCTTCATGCCTCCGCAACCACCCTCGCGTCCCCCGCGCCCGCCACCCAGCCCGATCTCCAGATTCATCTTGCCATCAGGTCGTTCCAACGCGACTACGAAGCCTTCCCGTCATTCATCCGCGGCCATCCCCAGCTCTTCCAGGATGCCAAGGGCAATTGGCGCCGGCGTCAGTTCGTCGTTTGGGACGTGAGTTACGATCCGCCCGCACAATCAGACTCGCCGCGGATTTTATTGCGATACACCCGCGGCTCCCACGTCACCGGGCCGCACCACGATCGCCAGGAGGCCGCCGCGGACGATAATTTCCTGAACGATGAATCCCCCAAAGACGTTCATTGTCAGACCCAGTTCGAATGGCTCTCGAATCGTTGGCTCATCGCCCGCCGCGATGCCGACGTCGAAAAGAACGAGACCGCCGCGGTCGATCTTCGCCCGTCCCTCGACGATTTCTACGTTCTGGAGCGGCAGGCTTTCCACGCGAACCAGATATCGCCGTGATTCGACGGGAATCGCTCTACTTGTCATTTGTCATTGGTCATTTGTCATTGGTTAAACCCAAGCATGCATTTGCCAATGACCAATGACCAATGACCAATGACATTTCTTCATCAGTGTCCATCTGATTTTCATCTGTGGCAAGATTGTATTTTCTCCGCGATCTCCGCGGTGAAGAATCCGGGCTACTTGACCGGCCGTGTCGCCGACTGATCCAGCATTTCCGCCTTCGCCAGCGTCTTGGCCACGTCCGGGTCCGGCTTCAGCGCCAGCGACCGTTTCAGCATCTCCACCGCTTCGGGGTATTGATGGTTCTGTAGATAAAGCTTCCCCAGCATCTCCTCCAGCGCGCCAGGGTTTTCCCGCCCGTACAGCCCGGCCAACGGCTGGACCTGTGGCTCGACTTTCATCCATTGCTTCACCACTTCGATCGCTTCGGGAATCCGGCCCAGTTGCTTCAAATCCTTCGCCAATTGGTCGTATCCATTGGTATCCGTCGTCTCCAGCCGTATCGCCGTCCGGTAATATTTCACCGCCTTCTCGGTATACGCATCTCCCTGCTCCACGAATTGCGTGACGTCTGACGTGCGGCCCTCCTGAGCGGCCTGAAGGGCCCTGCGATAATACGGCGACGCAAGATCGTCCTGATATTCGCCCAATATGATGTAATGAATCGGCCGCGTGCCGTTCAGCGAGTAACCATAAAGCGTTTCGGTATCCGTCCACCGCCCGGCCTGCACGAAAGACAGCGATCCCCAAACGACAATCGCCGTGCAGGTCGTGATTTTGACCACGCGGCTTTTGCGCCCATCGATCCACCATCCAATCGCCAGCGCCACGCCCAGCATGGACAAATACACGTATCGGTCCGCCACCGTCGTGTAATACTGGTATGCAAAAGCCGTCAGCCCCAGGACCGGCAGAACCCCCAATACAAGAATCAGCCCGGCCACGGACAGCATCTTTCGCTTCATCCGCCAGAGAATCACCGCCAGGGCCGCCGGGAAAACCCACGTCCAATAGAGAGGATGATGCAGCGCCGGGTCCGCCAGCACGGCCGCCGGGCTGCGGCCGTAATCAAAGCGCAGGTCGATCGGCAAAACCAGCTTGCCGAGGTAAAACGCCAGCCCATCCAGCGCGATCAGCGGCCGCGCCCACATCGGCGCGCCCACATCTTCCCGCAATTCTTGAATCTTCGCGGCGATGACCGTAATGACAATGGCCATGGCAAACCACGGCCAGATCCACCGCGCGATGTCCTTCCACGACCGTCGATACACGATCCGATCGATCACCCCGACGATTGCCAGCACAACCACGGTGGATGGTTTTGACAACAGCGCCGCCGCAAAAAACATCGTCGCCAGCCAATAATTTTTCCTTCGCCCGGCTTTGGGCGATTCCAGGGCCGCGAGGTATCGCCAAATGGACAGCAGCGCAAAAAACCCGCTCAGCAAGTCCTTCATCGCCGTTGCCCAGGCGACCGCTTCGGTCTGAAGCGGATGCACGGCGAAGACCAACCCTCCCGCCGCCGCCGGCCAGTCCCCGATCTTCAGCCGGCGGAGAATCTCCACCACCACGCACGCGCACAGCCAATGAACCGCCAGGCTCGCCGCGTGGAAGATGTCCGGATTGAGCGTCGCCCCCAGCAGGTCGGGGCTCTGCACGTGTGCCCCATGCGCCAGCGCCCACCAAAGCGTGTAAACCAGCGGATTGTACATCGCGTTATTGTGCTGGCCCTTCAGGTTCCACTGGTCCAGCAATCCCGCAATCGTATGGCCCGTGATGTTCGGATTGCCGTAAATCAGCGGGCCATCGTCCCAGTCCACGAAATCGTTGGTCACGATCCGGCCAAACACCAGAACGATCGCCAGCAACAACAAAAGACGGATCTGGGTGATTCGCGTCATGACCTGTTGGCTGCAATCACCGCCGCCATTCGCCCGGTGATGCCGCGTTCCCGGCGATGGGAAAAGAATTCATCCCGATGAGTCACCGTGCACCGGTCGGTGGAATCGATGTTGCTCTCGCGCAGCCCGCTGATTAGCAACTGCATTCGCGCCGCCCCGCGTAAATCCACCGTTCCCTTGCCATCGGCCGTCCGTGCAATCGGCGCCGCATCTCCGAAAAGTTTGATAAACGCCTCCAGCACTTCCGATCCGACTTCAAACGCCTCGCTCCCGATGCACGGGCCGATGGCCGCCAGGATCGTGCCGGCCGCGCCGGCGCCGTCCAGCATTTGCCCCGCTGCCGCCGGAATTATCCCGGCGACAATCCCCCGCCAGCCCGCATGAACCGCCGCCACGATCCGTCCGTCCCCGCTGCAAAGCAACACCGGCACGCAATCCGCCGTGCGCACGGAGATCACCCGTTGGCTGTCCCGGCTCACCAGCGCATCGGCCATGCGTCCGGTGTCAAAACCCCGGCCCGCTTCCACGCACGCCACCTCGCGGCCATGAACCTGGTGAACCCGTAGTGGCGGCTCACCGCCGCAGCCGATGCTTGACGTCAATCGCGAGTAATTCCCCCAGATTCGATTCTGATCATCCTGCACGTCGCAGCCGCTCGGGTTCCCCAGGTTCAGCGAATCGAACGGAGCCGGGCTTGTCCCCCCGATCCGCGTGCTGAACGCATGCCGTACCCCAATCGCATCGAATTTTGCCGAGGCGTAATACACCACGCCGTTCTTGCCGATTCGCCGCTCAAGCACGATGCCGAGAGTACAAGTGGGAAGTGCAAGTGGCAAGTTGCAAGTTGCAAGTTGATGGCCGTTTCCCTCTTGCTTGCAACTTCCAACTTGTAACTTGCAACTTCTTCTTTCCATCCCCTATGATTTACCCTCTATGCCCCGCCGCGCTGCCAAGATTGCCGTCTTCCCCGGACAGTTTGATCCGATCACCAATGGCCACCTGGACCTGATCAACCGGGGTGCCCGGCTTTTCGATGAACTGATCGTCGCCGTTGGAATCAACCCGGAAAAGAGCGAGCTGTTTCCCCATGCCGATCGCGTCTCGATGGTTCGCAAACTGCTCAGGAACGTCCCGGGGATTCGGGTTGAGAAATACACCGGTCTGACCGTCGACTTCGTCAAGCGCTGCCATGCCACGGCCATCCTTCGCGGCATCCGCGATGTCTCCGATCTCCACCACGAATTCCGGCTTGCCTTGGCCAATCGCGCCGTCGGCGGAGTGGAAACGGTCTTTATTATGACCGGCGACCAATACGCACTGACCAGCAGCAGCCTCATCCGCCAGGTCGCCTCGCTCGGTGGAGACATTCGCCAGCTTCGCGGCATCCTTCCCGAGCCGGTAATCGAACGTCTCCTGGCAATTCGGCGTCGAATCAAACGCCCACGCTCCGACCCCGACACTCAAAGCACGTGAACTTTGCCCCCCCCAGGGCATTCCAATTCCCATTTTTCCCACCCATCCCGGCGAACGATTCAAATCAGCATAACTTTTCGTAAATGAATGGGTTATCGTTATTCTTCGGCGCTTATCAAATGGCGGCAATTTTCTTGACCTGGCGCTAGCGCCTCGGATACACTCAGTATGTGGTTCGCTTGCGTCGAACCGGTGTTTTCCGTTTTTCGTAGTAACTGCGGAGTTCAGAGAACTTTCCAACTAAGATGATTTAGGCGTCCGGCGGTGGTCGCCGGCGCGAATTTTCCCATGTCACATTTCACAGATGCATCCGCGATCGATGGGGTCGTCTCCTCTTGGAGTACGATACGGCTATCATATCTATCCTTCCGTACGATCGCTCCCGATGCGCTTTTGGATGTGACGCATCTCGAAAGGAGCTTCGTATGAAGCTAATTTGTAAGGCGAAGGGCTCGCCCTTTGTCAGGACGAGAGGGTTTACCCTCGTCGAACTTCTGGTGGTCATCGGGATCATCGCTCTGCTGATCTCGATTCTGCTGCCCAGCTTGAACCGCGCCCGTGAAACGGCCAACCGCGTCAAGTGTGCCAGCAACCTCCGGCAGATCGGTCAGGCCATCCTTCTCTATTCCAACGACTCCAAGGGCCCCTATCCCCGCACCATCTATGTCGGCGGCCCCGTACCCATGCTCCAATCAGCGGCAACGGGCATTAACGTGCAGGGATTCCTCGATTCCAATACCCCCGTGCCCACCGCGACGAGCGGGCAAACCGATCCGTTTGCATGCACCGGTGTGGCAAGCGGCAGCTACGACAACAACGTGCCCCAGGCGCTTTATCTGTTGCTTCGCACTGAGGACATCACTTCGGCCGTGTTCGTTTGCCCAAGCTCCAATGCCACTGCGGATGTGTATGGTGGCGGTACCAATACCGCTTTGAACCAGGTGAATTTCAGCAACATCCAGAACAACCTGAGCTACAGCTATGCTTGCCCCTACCCGGACACTACCGCTCTGGGCAGCGGATACAAGATGGTCCAGGGTCTGGAGCCCACGTTTGCCGTAGCCGCTGACATCAACCCCGGCACCACCGGAAACAGCGGTAACGACAACGTCCTCTTCCCCAACACCAGCAGCTCGGGCCTTCAGATGCAAGAGGGCAACAGCAACAACCACGGTAAGCAGGGCCAGAACGTGTTGTATGGCGACGGTCACGTCGAATTCCAGAACAATCCGTTCTGCGGCGTTAACCGTGATAACATCTACACGCGCGGTGGACCAACCTGGGGGGTCACCACTGCTGCCCCCGGAAACCAGAGTCTGGTCGAATCGCCCTATACCGCCAACGACAGCGTACTGCTGCCAACCGACGACAACTACTAAAGGTTGTCTTTCGGCAAGATTGCAGAGCAATAACCGGGGCCCGCCTTCATCGGCGGGCCTCTTTGTTTCCTGCTCCACGCCCGTGCGCATCCCTCACGGCATTTTCATATAATCGACGTTGTGCCCGAACTCACGGATTCCACCGAAGAGGGCTATGAGCGGTCCATTTCAGGTCGAGAAGGATTCTCCCAGCGTCCGGCGTCCGAGTGTTTTTTCCAATCTGGGAGCGATAGCCTTCTGCCTGGCGATTCTGACGGTCTTCGCTCTGTTGGCACGCAACGCGTCAGCGGGCAAATCCGCCACCTTCGATGAGCCGGCATCATTGTTTTCAGCCTGGGTGCAGACCCATTATTTCGATTTTCGTTGCGGACCGGAGAATCCCGCGCTGTTTAAGTACGTCATCGCGGCGGCCACTCGGAGTGATGATCTGCGGATCAATCGCCGCTCGCCCTCCTGGGATGCGATGCTGCACGATATGGACCGCGGTGGATCGCTGTTGATCGACACGCTCTATCGCACGGCGGGCAACGACATCGATCGTCTGCTCTACGCCGCCCGCTGCCGGATGATCGCTTTGGCCGTAGCGCTGGGCGGCATCGTCGCGTGGTGGGCGTGGCGCTGGCGAGGGCCGGGCGCCGCGGTCGTCGCCGCCGCCGCATATTGTCTCGATCCGAATTTCCTCGGCCACGATCCCCTTCTGAAAAACGACGTGCCGCTGGCGCTCGCGCTGACGGGATTTATGGCGAGCGTATGGCTATTGGGGGAGCGGGCCACCTTCATTCGGTGGGCGATGACGTCGCTTTTGCTCGGCGCCGCCGCGACGACCAAGTTCTCCGGCGTGTTTGCCCTGCCAATCCTGGTGGTTGCATTGATCGTCCGGGCCGTCGGCCCCGATCCATGGCCATGCTTGCGATGGACGGCGCGAACCCGCCTCGGCCGCCTGGCCGTCGCCGCCGCCATCCTCGCCGCCGCCATGATCGTCGCCTACGCGTTCATCTGGGCCAGTTATGGCTTTCGGTTCGAATTGAGCGGCGACCCGCGGCACCCCTTCGATCCCAATGCGTTGACTGGCGCAATATCCGATATGCGATCGGGGCAAGCCGCGCCGCCGGGTTATTCCAACTCCCTGCTGGTTCCGGCGCAATGGGCATTGCGCCATCACGTTCTCCCGGAGGCATGGATCGTCGGATTCGTGTTCATTCACAACTGGTCTCTGTCGGTGCCCGCTTTTCTCTGCGGAAGCTTCAGAACCCAAGGGTGGTGGTACTACTTTCCCGCGGCAATGCTCTTCAAGACGCCGACCGCCACGCTTTTGGCGCTCATCCTCCTCGTCGTGGCCTGGAGCGTCCAACCACGCCGGGTGTTCCCATCCATCTTGCAGAACTGGTGGCCCATCTGCGCCGTCTGGACGGTGCCGGTCATGTACATGGCCGCGGCCATGTCAATGCACTACGACGTGGGGTTACGCCATGTCTTTCCCGTCTATCCGTTTCTCTTCATTATTCTGGGCGTGGGCGCCGCCAAGGCTTGGCAACGGCGGCCCCGCATCACCGCGGCCGTGGCGGTTCTTCTCGTCTCGGGCCTGGCCTTGGAAACGTGCGCCGCCTACCCGGATTTCATTCCATTTTTCAACCTCCCTGCCGGCGGTTGGCGCGGCGGCCTACGCCTGCTGAGCGATTCCAATCTGGATTGGGGGCAGGACTTGCCCCTTGTCGCCGATTGGCAAACACGCCATCCCGATCGCCCGATCTTCCTTTTGTATTTCGGGACCGCCGATCCCTCCCATTATGCAATCTCTTACTACAAAACCAGCGTTGAATCTCGATACCCCGATACGCGGCAGGCAGCGTCAAACAATATGATTCTGGCCATCAGCGCGACGGTCCTACAGGGAACCTACCTCCCCTCCAACCAGCGAAAGGAGATGGAGCAGTTTCGCCGAAAACGCCCCTTGGCGGTTTTAGGCGGGTCGGTCTACCTCTTCGATGCCCAATGAGCCCGCCTTCATCGGCGGGACTCTTTCTTTGGGTGCGGCCATAACTTTTTGCGGAACCCGACCTTTTCCCCCTCCCCATGTACCAACATTTTTGATCTTCTCCGCAAATCCATTGTCTTCCTTCCTTTGAAGCGCTGATTGAACCGCCAAGACGCCGAGACGCCAAGGCCAATTCGTCATTGATCCTTTGTCATTTGCAATACAATTCGCAATCGGCCAAACCATTGGCAACTGACCTGTTGCATTTCCCACCTTGGCGTCTTGGCGGTTCAATCATGCTCTGGAAATAAAGGACTTGCAGCATAGATCGAAAATGTTGCCCTGTACTCAGGGGGAGGGTTGGGGTGGGGGTTCTTCCGAGCTTGCAAAAACCTTTGGCCACGCCCATCGCCACGCCCCATTCTTTTTTTGTTAGAATTCCCCCTTCCCCGAACGTAAGCTTCTTTTTATGGAAGCCGTTCTCCCGCCACAAACCGAGCGAGGTTCCGGGTTCGAGCCGCCGCGGGTCCGGCAGTTCACCGTCTTCCTCGAAAACCGGGTCGGCCGGCTCCAGACCCTCCTCAGTGCTCTGGAATCGGCCGCGCATCCCATCCGCGCTCTGTCCATCGAAGAATCCGGCGATTCCGCCCTGGTGCGGCTCATTTGCTCCGATGCCGATGCCGCCCGCCGCCTCCTGCGAGACGCCGGATTCCCCTTTGGCGAAATCGATCTCCTGGCCGTCCAGCTTCCGAAGAAAAACCCGCAACCGCTCATCGCCATCTGCTCCGTCCTCTTATCCGCCGAAATCAACATCCACTACGTCTACCCATTTCTTCTCGGCCCTCACGGGCCGGCGCTGGCGCTTTACGTCGAAGACGCCGTGCTCGCCGAACAATTGCTTATCAAAAAAGGGTTCACCCTGATCGGCGAAAGCGATCTGAAGCCCTAGCATCTGGTTGCAGCCGGCTTTTCCATTCTGCCGATATGCGCAGCGGCGCTCTCACTTGATCGGAGACCGAATTTTGGATGGGCCGATAAAATCCCACTTCTCGATCCACGGCCCGGCCGTCACGCTGATCAATTCCTGTCGCGAGCTGGACGAACCGATCAGGTTCTTCCTCGGTCCGTTCGCGCTGAAACGTCATTCGCCCCAGGCTCTGGAAATTCACGGCCAAATCCATCCGTTCGATCTCACCGAGGTCACCCGCTCGCTTTCCGCCGCCGCCGACAGCCGCCGACGCTGCGATGAACTCGTCGAAATCTATTCCCTGGCCGAACGACACTGGATTGTCGACGAACGCTGGGGGGTCTGCGAGATCGATCTTCTCAAGCACCGCTGGCGAAGCTGGCTCCTTCCCCGTCCGTTGTTCGGCCCCGTTCAACTCGCCGAGGCCGCCGTCTTGCACCCCATGGCTCAACTCCTTCGCCTACGCGGCGTTGAATTAGTTCCGGCAATTTCCATCGAGCGCGCGGGCTGGGGAGCGCTGGTCATCGCCCCATACCCCATCAGCTCCGAAATCGCCCGCATCGTCCGTGCTGGCTATCGCGTGATCGGCCAGCGCTGGACCGCCCTGGTGCGACACAACGGACGCATCGCCCTTCGCCGCGTTCCCGGCGTCCTGGAATCTCCCGCCTCGCCCGGCAAATCGCTTTCCCGCGGCACCGCCTGGATCGACCTCACCCGCGACAATCCCTGGGCCTCGGCCGACATCGCCTGGTGCGATGCCGTGTTGGCGATCGCTCCGGGCCGGCGTTCCAACTCCCAGGGCCGCGTCGTCCCCATCGGCGAATCCCAGGCTTTTCTCCGCCATGCCTGGCCGGGCCCGCAACTGCCCCTCGATCGCCCTCGCCAGCATCCCGCCGCTACCCTCGCCGACCAGTGCATCTGCCTCAGCCTGCAACTATCCCGCCACGAGGATGAATTTCTCCAACTGATCGAATTCGCCCGCAAACGATCCGCCTCCCGCGTGCAGGTATCCATCAGCCGGGCCCTACGGCGAATCATCGTGCCGGCGGCGCGAAAAGCGGGATAGGCTCAAAAGCCCGAAATCCGAAATCCGAATGACGAATTAAATCCGAATGACGAAGTAAGACATTCGGTCATTCGTCATTCGGATTTCGGATTTCGGGCTTTCCCCCTATTCCCCATCCACCCTCTGATATCGAAACGCCGCCCGATACATCCCCGCCAACTCCGCGCTCTTCACCACCATGGGCCGATACTTTTCGTTGCGCGGCTGAAGCCGCACCACCGGCGCCTCCCCGTCCGCCTCGAAAAAAATCCGCTTAAAAGTCGTCTGGCCATCCGCGAACCGCACGAAGCAGTCGTCCCCATTTCTCGCCGCCAACGACGGCGCGAAGATCACGATGTCCCCCTCCCGATATTTCGGCGTCATGCTGTCCCCGTGCACCCGCGCCGCAAACGCATCCTTGTCCGAAATCTCCGGACAACCCACGTATTGATCCGCCACCCGCGGCGGATACGACAAATCCGTAAAATCCTTCGGATAACCCGCCGATGCCCGATTGATCACCGGAACGGCGTTGCCCATGCTCCGCTCGGCGCCTTCCCCGCTTCCATCCACGAGCTCCCTCAAAATCCCCGGCAGATCATCGACCTCCCCTTCGACCAGCGGCGTCTGGCGGCCCTTCTTCCGTTCCAGCAGCTTTCCCAAAACCGCGCGCACGTCCTGCGGCGTTCTTTGCAGATGCGCCTGCGTCACCAACTCGCCAACCCCAAACCCCAGCGTTTGTTCCAATCTCCGAAGTTTCTCATCGCTCGGCGGATTCGGCACCCGCCCCGTTTCGATGAGCGACAGATACGGCTTGGAAATCATCGCTCGGCCGGCCAACTCATCCAACGTCAGCCCCAGCCGCCGCCGCTGCTTGCGAAGTTTTGCGCCCAACGGTTCCATGTCTGCAAAACTCGGATACCGATAGCCAATCTTCTCAAAAAAATCAACCAAAATATCTTACACACCCCTAACATAGGCGAGGGACAAAACAGCGGTTTGTTTTTTCTAAAACTGAATCTAAATCCGAATTGAGGGACACGACCCCTTCATTACCCGACTGCAAATGCCCCTGCCCGATGTGGGTAGGATAGGCACACCGTCAGCGGATTAGTGCAATGGCACGGACATTTGCGATAATTGAACTGAAGTCGGAGCATGCATGCTAAAAGAACACCTCAAGCGCATCAGCGAAACCCTTATAATTTTCCGAAATCAAGTCGCCTTTATTGTTTTTTCTTTTCTGATCCTGGTGTTTTTTTGGCATGCCGGAACCCGATTTGATTCCTTAATCCGTCTGCTTTCAGCGGTTGCATGGCCATTGCTAGCGGGAGCATTTATTTGGCTATTCCGCACGAACCTTGGGACGTTGATGGACCGGTTTCTTGGCGGAAAAATTGCGGGAACCGAGCTGAAATTCGCAGAGATTGCTTCGGCGAAAGCGGAATTACTCCAGGCAGAACAAAAGGGCCGACGAAAGCCAACTGAATACAAGATATTGAACACGTTGTTTACAAAACAAGTGAATAAGTGGCCAAATCTGGACGTATATTGGGTGTTTTGGATTCCTTCGGACTCTCCTGAATACGCCGATTACCTTCAGGCTAAAGGGAAGCTGCTCGGGGAAGGTCTAATTTCGGAAATGAACGATTCCAATCGCGGAATCCTCTTGACCAAAAATGGATTTTTGTGGTGCAAAGGCCATTATGGGGAATTTCCGCCAGAGCAATGGTGGGAATTTGAACAAATGGACCAAGAAAAATTGAAAAAAGTATTGAGTGGGGAGTTAGGCCCGAAGCCCTAAGTGTGCCGCTTCAATCGGAAGGAGCTTTCGCAGTGGGAATGAGTTTTGACAGATTTCTCCCATGCAAAGGAAACGAACCGTTGAGACAGGAGCTTTGGGGGTATTACAAGAAAATGGACACATATTTCGGGGATCAGCTTGGATATTCCCTAAAGATTAGCTACGCGCGAGAAGGTCAACCGTATTGGCATTTGGATAACGGTTGCAGTTGGTTGGAAATACTATACGACCAAGACGACAAGGGAAGTATGTTCCACGAAGCTACCCACGAATTATTTCATTTCTCAATGCTTCACGGCGATCACAACCGTTTGAACCGAATTCCTCACGGCGGAAACGAAAGACCTGATCATAATGAGGCTTGGGGAGAAGCTTTTTGTGAAGCGGTCCGGTGGCTGCTGGAGACCACCTATTTCGGTGATTCTCGCTGGCTTCAAAGCTTACCGTCTCGCGTAACTGGAGGAGAATGGCGAATAATTCAAGCGCTTCGGATATTGAATTTTACCGGACGCTCGCTTGATTCTTTCGCGCACAGTTGGAACAAATTGAAGGCGGATTACGACGAAACAGGCGATTTTCTGCGTCGCACTATTCCGATTGGCTAGGACGAGAGGATGAGGGGGACGCGACCCTCGATATTAAGGGTCGGGTCCCGTTCATTCCGTGTCGCCTTCGTACGACCGCTCAACTCGGCCCCTTCTCCTCAAGCTGAAACAGCTTCGGCCCGATCCGCTGGTCGGCCCACTTCAGGGATTTGTGCAACACAAATCCGAACGCGCACAAAACCGCGATCAACGCCACCAATGTGATCAAATGCTTGGGCCGCCATTTGCGGATCGTCGATCCATAAGCGATCAGCGCCAGCACCGCGGCCACGGTGACCACCGCGTCGTAGCTGGCTCGTTGCCAATACGGGCCGCCGAGGTGCAGCCACATGCCGAATTCATCGAACGTCAGGCCAAGCCCGACCCCGTACGCCGCCGCCGTTGCCCAGAGCCAACGGCCGGTGGGGCGTCCGAATAGCGACGCCGCGCCGCTGATGCTCAGAAGAAATATCCCGTAGTTCAGGTGATGGACGTGCGTGCCCTTGACGTGGAAAAACAATCCCGGCGGCAGCTTCCCGGCCATGATGAAGATCACCAGAATCCGCGCGATCACGAACGTGAAAATAAATGCCGTCAGCACCAGCCTCGCCAGCCGATGCCGCTGCCGGATCGCCGCTTGCTCGGCCGTCAATTCCATCGTGTCCTGGGCTTCCATTTCCGCCTCCAGTATTCGTATTGCCTATTTCCTATTTCCCATTGCCTATTGAAATACAAGAGTTCGCAATCATCTTCTTCAATAGGCAATAGGAAATAGGCAATTGGCAATCCAATCCGCCTCTCAGTTGTGTGGGACAACGGCCGCTTCACTCGCCATTTCCGTTGCCGTTCCAAGCCGTTGCAGCCTCTCGTATTCTCCGCCGCGATCGTACAAATAGAATACGCGCCTCGGGTCGATCCGCGAATAATATTCATACAATGCACGATCGCGATCTCCCGGTTTGCCGATCGCCGAAACGTCCGCGTTCAGGTCGTGGGCGCGGATGATGGCCGCATCATCCGGCCAGGCAACGCCGGCATTGAAGACCGGTTCGACCGAGGGATTATTCGTCACCTTCTTTCCGCCGATGGTCGCATCCCGGTTGTAATGAAACAGAACCACCGCCGGCGGCGAAACCCCGGCGGCCAATTCTTTGTCGATCTGTTCCAGCTCCGGCGTCTCGAAATACTGGTCGTGCACGATGCGATCCAACTGCGGCAGGTTGGCCAGCGACAGCCCGATCATCGCCAGGCCAATCATCGTGCGGATCATCGCCGCGCGACGCGGGAACGTATCGGTCAGAAACCGAATCGGCAGAATGCACAGCAGGATCGTCGCCGGCATGACAACGACGACATAGTGCGGAAAAACTGCCCCGAACGCATAAGTTGCCAGCACGATGAGATACACCGGCAGCACGCCCCAGACCGCCCATCTCCGCCGGTCCCAAAGCGCCAGGATCGCCAGCGGCGTCGTCAGCCAGAAAAATGGGTCCGGCATCGCCAAGGTTGACGCCAAGTCCCATTCCCCCTTCAGCGCCGCCCCGACGTTCCTCAGTTGGTGCCGCTCAATCACGTCCTTGGCATAGAGCTCGTAAAACAGTTGCTTTTCCGGCACGTTCGAGACGTGCAGGGGAGCTTGCCTTTCATGGAATCCAATGGCGCCGGGATAGTTGATGTCGGTGTAATAGCTAAACGGGCTCGTCAGCCAATGCCCCGTCACATTTCGATTGACGATCAGTTGAAGCGCCAGAAACGGCAGCGCCGCCGCGACGACCCACGCCGCAGTCCGTCCCCAGAATCGCCAGGGTTTGCCCCACAGGTCCATGGCCATCACGCTTGCCAGCACGATCGCAAAGCAAAGCGCGTCCGCCGGCCGCGTGATGGCGGCCCATCCCCCCGCCGCGCCCAGCAGTAAACTGAAGGGGACGCGAACCTTAATATTAACGTTCGCGTCCCCTTCAATTCTCTTCCGCCAATTGAGGACCGCCCAGGTCATTATCAGGCCCAGCAGCAGGGCGGGGATCTGCGCCATGAGCATGATCGACGTCATGCGGAACATCGACATGGAAAGAAGGATCAGCACCGCCAGAATCGCCGATGCCCCGTCGAGAATTTCCCCGACGATCAAATACAGCATGGCCGCGCACAATCCCGACGCCGCCAGCGGGGCGACCACGTACGGCAAATGCAGCAGCAGCGCCGGCACGTACATCATCGCCGTGCCCGGGAAATACATCGACGCGTACACCGGCGTCACCAGCACGTAAAAGGTGTCGAAGAAATCCGGGCATGGAATCGCCGGCATCCAAAGTCGCCCGCACGCCAGCATCCGCATCTGGATCAGATAACTGAATTCATCGTGAAACTTGGGGTGAATCGGGATTTTCTCGTATCGCTGCGTCGAGTACAGAAAAAGGCTCGACCCGATCCAGATCGCCAGCGCGATGAGTAGCCGCGTCCGCGGCGACGGCCGGGCGGCCGCATTCCACAGCCGGTCGAACGCCCAATTGATCGGCCGGACCAGCCCCGCGACGATCGCCGCCAGAATGATCAGCGGCTTGTACTGATGCCCGTAGTTGCCCCCGCCCAACAGCAGCCAGCATTCCACCCCTAGCAAAAGCAGCGGCAGCGTCAGCCATCTGGCGAGCTTGGGCGTGATCCACCCGATCGCTGCGGGCCCCGGCGATTGATCGCCGGGCGCCCCTTCCGCGGCATCGCTCCGCCGCGCCGGACTCTGGCCGCCATTTCTCGACATGACTTGCCGAACGGGGGTTGCCGAACGGGCCTACAACTTATGGTTCGTGTTTCCTGAAATCAACGCCATGACCTCGGCCCGGCTTGAGGCGTTGTCCTTGAAGATGCCGCGCAATGCGCTGGTCACCATGACGCTGTCCGGTTTTCGCGCTCCGCGAATCGTCATGCACGTGTGTACCGCCTCGATCACGCACGCCGCCCCGATCGGATTGAGCTCTTCCATCAGCGCATCGGCGATCTGAGTCGTCAGGCGTTCCTGCAACTGCGGCCGGCGCGCGTATCCCTCCACCAGCCGCGCCAGCTTGCTCAATCCCACGACCTTCCCATCCGGCAAATAGGCCACGTGCGCTCGGCCCGTGAACGGCAGCAAATGATGTTCGCACAGGGAATGGAATTCGATGTCCCTCAGCAGCACCACTTCGTCGTACCGCTGCGGGAAGACCGTCCGCAAATGGACCCGGGGGTTCTCGTGCAGCCCGGCGATCAATTCCGCGTAGGACCGCGCCACCCGCTCCGGGGTCTCCAACAGTCCCTCCCGAGCTGGATCTTCCCCCACGGCAATCAAAATCTCCCGCACCGCCCGCTCGATCCGCGGCAGATCGACTCCGCCGGAAGATTTCGCATTATTTTGTCGTCTTGCCATGAAAGGCGATTATAGACGCCTTACCGCGATTCCCGAAAGCCGGGGGATGTTCATCCCCCGGGCCTGCCGCGCCGCTCTAACCAAAGCGCTAAAACATCGAACAATTTCTACCACTCCCTCATTTGCCAGCCGCCTCGCTTCGCCTTAACCTATTCCCCCCCTGTTCCATTCTGAACAGCCGGACGATTTATGCTTAGATCGAAGCTGCTGCATCCCGAAATCCTGGGAGGCTTGGCGTCAGCCGGCCATCTGGCCAAGGTGTTGATTGCCGACGGCAATTATCCCAGCAGCACCAAGCCCAATCCGCGGGCGAAAATCGTCTGGGCGAATTTCACCCCCGGCATCGTCGATGCCTGCACCGTTCTTCGCCTGATCTGCGGCCTGGTTCCCATCGAAACCGTCGAGGTCATGGCCCCGGCCCGCTCCGGATTGTACGCCATGGCCCACGATCCACCCATCTGGGAGGAATTCCGCAAAATCCTGCGCCAAGACGCCGGCTTCCGCGGCGATCTTGTCCAACTCCAAAAGCCTGAATTCAACCTTCAAGCCCAGACCGAAGACCTGGCATTGATCATCGCCACCGCCGAAACTCAGATTTACGCAAACATTCTTCTTACCATCGGAGTCGTTCAATAAACCTAGGAGTTTTACCACCATGCAAACCGAAAACCGACCGACGACCCTCGGAACCAAACCCAGCTTTGGATTTGGCGACCGCCTCGGTCTGGCCACTCCCGGCCACGCCGCGGCGCTCAAACGCTGCGGCTCGGGAATCCTTCCCATCTTTGCCCAGCAATCCATCCGCGAGATGACCCGCACCAATCGCAC
>JBEKXM010000013.1:0-19946 GCA_049512115.1 Tepidisphaeraceae bacterium
AAAATTGCTGGCGCGATGCGTCAAATCCCAAATGCCGGCCGGCTCATAGACGCCTTGCGCGGATTCTCCGAGCAACGCGGCGCAGAGAAGCATGACGATCACGATCGGCATGAGGAACCAATCCAACCCCGGGATGGGCTTGGCGCGCTGAACGTACAAGGTGAACCCGGCGAGCAGGAGCGCCAGGGTGGCCATGGCTTCGAAATTGTCTTCGAGCGGCATCCAGCGGCCACGAACCACGGATCTCCAGATCAGGGCGGCCAATCCCAGGCAAATCCCAAAATATGCCAAGGACTTGGCGGTCAATCGGAGGCGGTTGCCGGGCCTCCACAGGGAAGCGGCGGAAATCGCTCCGCCGACGAGAAACACGCCCGCCGCGGCCAAGACCAGGCCGATCTGCCCCGCGTTGGCGCCGGTGGCCGCGCTCATGGGGCTCCTTCCGAATGGGGCATCAAGTCGGGAAGATCGTTGAATTTTCCCCGCAGCCAATCGCACAACCCCGCCATTGAGCCGTCTTTCAGCGCCGTCGCCGCATCCGTCGTCGCCAGCGCCCGGAAAATCTCCCGCCGCCGGGCGATGGGCAAACCACTGCCCCTGATTTTCGGGCGAAGCTGTTTGGAAGCCTCGGCCAATTTGACCCAATCATCGCTGACGCTGCCGGCCAGCGCATCGCGCAACCCCGCCGCCAAAGCCGGCGACCCGCCGGCCGAGACCGCGACGACGATGGGCCCGCATTTGAGCACGGCGGGCAGAACAAAATCGCCCGGCTCATCGAGTTCCTCGGCATCGCCGCGCTGGACCCAAACCCCCCGCCGCCGGGCCTCGGCCACCACGGCATCGTTGACCGCACCGGAATCGGTGGCCGCAAAAACCAGATCGGCCCCGTCGAGGTCGGCCGGCTCGAAATTGGCGATTTTCTTCTCGATGCCGTCGGGAAACTCCCGGACGAATTTGGTCGCCACGGCCCGCACGGAGACGGCCCCCGCGGCCAGGAGTCCGGCGGCCTTGCGCGCGGCGACCGCCCCGCCGCCGACAATCACCGCCTTGCGCCGGGAAACGTCGAGGAAGATGGGATAGACATGCGGCACAATCTGGTGATTCTAATCGCAGAGGCATCGCCTGTCGCGTGGGTGCAGGAAACAGAAAACAGGCCAACTCTGACTTCTACTGACGACACGCGAAATTGCCAGCCGTCACGTCTGCCGCGTTATGGACGGCGGAGCAGTCACGAGTTTGCTCAGGCGTGACGCAGGCGTGCTTCGAAGCGGGCGACTTCTTCGGTGAGTTGGTTGATCAGGCGTTTAAGTGAGAGCATCGTGAGCCTGCGGACACGTGGGTCTTCGGACAAATCGAGGCGCAGCTCTTCGTAGCGCATTTCGAGTTCGCGCAACTTTGCCTGCGTGTTGAGCAGTTCGGTTGAGTTGGCCAGCGTCATAATACGACCTCAATCATGCCCTTGGTCCGCTGCGACCGGTCCATCTGGATATGGCGGTGATGGCCGGTTCGATTTTCTCCATGGTACGTGCTCAGACGGTTACGCCGTTAGCCGCGAAAGCCTTTTCGATTTTGATGAAGGTGGATTCATCGGGGTTGTTCTTGCCGGCCTCGATGCGGTGAATGGTTTCCTTGCGCACGCCGGCCCGGCGGGCCAGTTCCGCCTGGGTCCATCGGGCGCGGTTGCGTGCGGCGACGATCCGGCGGGCCAGCAGCGCCCGACCATAGGCGATGGCGGGATAGTTCCCATTGGCATCCGGCGCCGGAAGCGGAGGCAACGGACCACCGGTGTTGATTGGACGCCCGGTGAGCCGCTCGAATTCTTTGCGTTCGATTACCACAAACTGCTTGCCGGCGAGTTCCAGAATCTGAGTCATACTGCACCTTCCTAATCGTAAACATCCCTGCGGTTGTCAATCGCGATCACGACCAGATCGCCGCCGATGGGGCGGAAGACAATCCGCCAATCGCCACAGCGAAGGCGAAAGCAGCCTTTTAGGTTCCCGCGTAGCGGCTTGGCTCCGCTGACTTGCGGCCACCGCTCCAGCCGCTCCAGTGCGTCGTTGATGCGGCGAATCATGCCCGTTGGAGCCTTGTCGAACCCTCTGGCGGCGTCCGGGTTCAAGATCACCTTCGCCATAATGGCACGGTACGTGAGTTGACATTAAATGTCAACGCCATAACCCCTTTCGCCGTGGTGGGCGGCGGGCAAATCGTCTATCCTCTGCGGTCATGAGCGATGTAAAAATCGGGGTTATCGGCGGGACGGGGCTGGGGGAGCTTCTGGGCAATGGAAATGGCCGAAGACATGAAATGCAAACGCCGTTCGGGTCGCCGAGCGATGCGGTGATTGAAGCGGATTGGGAGGGGCTGCCGGTGCTGCTGCTGGGGCGGCATGGGCCGGGGCATTTGATTCCGCCGAGCGACGTGCCGTTCCGGGCGAATATTTTTGCGCTCAAGCAGCTTGGGTGCACACACATTATCGCCTCAGGGGCGTGCGGGAGCCTGCGGCAGGAGTTTAAGCCGCGGGAGTTGGTGGTGCCCGATCAGATCATCGACAAGACTTATCGGCGCAGCGGCACGTTCTTTGAAAAGGCCGCCGTACACGTGGAAATGGCGGAACCTTTTTGTCCGGTGCTGCGTCAAATCATTTTGGAACAGGCATCGACCGGCGAGGCGATCACGGCTCACGGGCGGGGGTGTTACGTCTGCATGGAGGGTCCGGCGTTTTCCACGCGGGCGGAGAGCCTGATGCATCGGCTTTGGGGGGGAGATTTGATCGGAATGACGGCCATGCCGGAGGCCAAACTCGCCCGGGAAGCGGAAATCCCCTACGCGTTGATCGGGCTGGTGACGGATTACGATTCATGGAAATCCGCCGCGCCGGCGGCACCGGGCCAGGCGGCGTCTTCAGCGGAGGCGCAAACGGCGGCGGCGTTGCTCCAGGAGATCACGGCCAATCTCCAGGCGGCGGCGGGCAGCGCGATGGAGTTGATCCGCCGGGTGCTTCGCCGGATCGCGGCCGACCCGGCGCCGCTGCTGTCGTGCCCGGCCCGCGAGGCGTTGAAATTGGCGATGTGGTCGGACAAATCGCGGATTGGCGGGGATGAAATCCAGCGGCTTTCGCCGCTGTGGGGCAGATATTTCGGCTAAGATGTTGTCATGCGCGCGCGGGTCTTTATCCGATTGCTGATTGCGGGGCTGGCGTGGGTGGCTGCGTCAACGGCGTGGGGGCAGATGCGCGTGATCGTCGGGCCGGGGATGCCGCAAGTCATCGGTGGAGTTCCCCAGGGCGCGGGCCAGAATGCCACCGGGGTTGTTTACGTCCGTGATTCGGCGATGGCGATGGAGAAGCTGGCGCTGGCGCGGCGGATGGAGCGGCTGCACGAATGGGGCAAATCGGCCGATGTGTACCAGGAAATCCTGGAAAAATATTCCGACCGCGTGGTGCCGGTCCACGAGGACCCGCGGACCCATGTCGTGGACCAATATGCCTCCGTGACCGAAACGGTGCGCCAGTCGTTGTGCAAATGGCCGGAGGATGGATTGACGGTCTATCGCAGCCGATACGAAACCCCCGCCGCCGCGATTCTCAACGCGGCGGGGAAGGACGGCCTGGACAAACTGCACGAGGTTCTGTGGCGGTACTTCCCCACCGATTCCGCCAAGGTGGCGGGCATCCGGCTGATGGACGTCTATTTCGAGGAAGGCGATTACGCGGCGGTAAATCAGATCGGCAAGCAACTGCTGGATTGGCATCCGAACCTGGCGGCCCAGCGGCCGATGGTGCTGTATCGCACGGCGTTGGCGGCGAGGCTGGCGGGCCAGGCGGAGGATTGCGCCCGCTGCGTGGACGAACTTCAACGTCAATTCCCGCAATCGACGGGGTTGATCCGCGGACAGGAGGTGCTGCTGACGGACTCGCTGACAAAGGAGCTTTCCCGCGGCGGGCTGGTGCAAGGCCAGGGGAGTGACTCGTGGCCGACGGTGGGCGGCGATGACCGCCGATCCAAAGTCTGCTCATCGACGGTCAAGCCCGGTGCACGGCTTTACACGATCCTGATCCCGAGGTTCGACTGGAACAAGATTTCCAATTCGCCGGAGCGCCAGCAGAAAGAGCACAACGATGACGATCTGCGCGCCAAGGGCGTGGGGCTGGGCATCATGCCGGCGGTGGACAAGGGGCAACTCTTTTTTCAGGACAATACGCGGATTTATGCGATGGACCTGGACAGCGGCCAGCCGCTGCCGGCGTGGGTTGAGACTTATCCGATGGTTGAGACTTATCCGATGGAGAACGGCACGTACAAAGTTCCCGGCGCCCCGTCGCCCGCGCCGCTGGGGCGGCAATTGTGCGTCACGGTGAACGACAAATACGTGGCGGCGGTGACGGGATTGTCGGATCCGTGGACGGACCCCGCGCCGCCGGGCGAGGATTCGCGGCTGGTATGTCTGGACCGCAAAACGGGGCGGCAAATCTGGACGAGCACCCTTCACGATCTACCCGATTCGCAAACCGCGCTGCGCGCCCTGGAAATGGGAGGATCGCCGCTGTTCGTGGGCGACAATCTCTACGTTCTCGTGCACGGCATCAAGGGGCAGTTCGAGGATTGCTATGTGGCGTGTTTCGCCCTGGCGACGGGACAATTCCGCTGGGCGACGTTCATCGCCAATTCAGGGATCGAGCCGTCGTTCGGCCCGATGGCGGATGAGGCGAGCCAGTTCTCCGACGCGGTTTCGCACCTCGCCTACGCGGGCGGCCGGATTTTCGTCGTCACCAATCTGGGTGCGGTCGCGTCGGTGGATGCGTTCACGGGCGCCATCGCGTGGCTGGACATTTATCGAACGGAAACAACGCCGGCGGCGGGCCTCAATTTCAATCCGGCGCTGCTGCGTCGATTCGGGGGGATAGCGCAGCCGGACGAGGAGTCCGTCTATGCGTCGGCGCCGTGGATTTACAATCCCGCGGTGGTTCAAGAGGGGAATCTTTTCGTCCTGCCGGCTGACAGCCATAACCTTTTCGTTTACGACGCCGCGGGCGGGAAGCTGGTCAAACAGATTCCGCTGAGCGAGTTGCAGGAGACTCGCGATCCCAACGTGCAAAACAGTCCCGACCTGCCCAGCACGCTGCTGGGCGTCAGGGGCGATCTGGTCTATCTGGCCGGGGCGAGGCAGGTGTGGCAGGTGCCGTGGCGAACGATTCCAAAGGATCCGGCCAACGTCGATTCGACGCCCGGCTACTGGCGTTCGACCGAGGGGGATCAATATCCATCCAAGCCGGCCCAGGGGGACCAGGACCTGTTGATCCAGGTGCGCGGCCGGGGCTTCGTCACGGCGGATGCGGTGTATCTTCCGACGCAGAAGTATCTGCTTCGCATCCTGGTTTCCTCCGGGCTGCTCGATTCGGTGAACAGTTCATTTCCCAAGGGCGGATGGGAGGAAGGCAAGGAAGGCCCGGGAAACGTCATCGTGACGCAGGACCACTTGATCGTGGCGGGCGATCGTCAGGTCGCGGTTTACACGGACCTGGCGCTGGCGCGCGCCAAGCTGGATCGGGAGATCGCCGATGCCCCGGCCGACCCGGACGCTCGGCTGCATTATGCGGAGGTGATGTTCGCGGCGGCCGAGCCGGACGTCGCCGAGAGCCGGATGGAGGAGGCGTTTCAGTTGTTGGGGGGCGTGCAATCGCCGCGAGCCGGGGCGAGCCGGGACCGCGCTTTCAACGATGCGTTGAGCTTCGCCAAACGGTCGTTGCAAAAGGAAACCCCGCCGCAAGTGATCGAGCGGTTTTTCGACCTGGCCGAGGCGGCGGCGAATTCAGCCACGCAGCAGGTCAGCTATCGATTGGCGCGAGCCGGTTACGACTGGTCGCGGCCAAACCGAGACGCCGTGGCGGCGATCCAGCTCTATCAGGAAATCCTGGGCGATCCATCGTATCGCGCGATTCCAATGCCCGATCCGCAAACCGCCGGCAACACGTTGGCGGGGACGGTGGCGGAAAAGGCGATCCGGGAGATTCAGGGTACGCCGGATGGCCACGTGGCGTACGAACAGTTCGAGCAGGCCGCCGCACAGAAGCTGCGCGATGCCCGCGCCGCCGCCGATCCGGCGAAGTTGCTCGAGATCGCCAAGGTGTATCCCGATTCCCGCATCGCCGGGGCGGCGATGATGTCGGCGGCGGAGTGTTACGAATCGCGCGGCGATGCGCGAATGGCGACGCAGGTGCTCCGGCAAATTCTGCTCAGGGTCCGCGACCGGGACCGTGTTCCCGTTCTGGAAGCGCTGGCGCGCAACTATCTGAAGCTGCCGAACCATCTGGACGTGGCGGTATCGCGGCTGGCGTTGGCGGCGAGCCTGGCGCCGCATTCGATGATTCTCCAGCCCCTGACGCTGCCGGGCGGGGCCGTCCTGCAAAACATTTCCCTGAGCAGCGCCCGCGATCTGCTGATGCGATATGAATCGCAATCGAGCCTGGAGGCCTTGCCGGACCTCCACTTGCCGACGCATCAGCAATCGAACGACTATTGGAAGGCCACGGGTCAACGGGCCAAGCCGTTTCAACCGGAATCGCCGAATACGAAAATCGTCGGGGTTGACGCGATGGTCGTGCCGCTGGAAGAGTTCGCCCGCAACGACCGAATCATCGCGTGGTCCGCGGCGGATGGATTGTCGGTCTATCCCGTCGGGCGGAACAAGCCGGCGTTCAACTGCGCCGGAATCAGCGAGGCGCCCATCGGCGCAGCCTGGACGGAAAGGAACCTTCTGGTGTGGAGCAAGGGATCGATCGCGCTGATCGACGGGGCGTCGGGGCAAAAGCGATGGTCGGTGGGTGTCTCCACGCTGCCGGGAATCGTCGCGGCGGGGGATTCGGGCGTCGCGCCGGCGGAGAATGGACCGGAAGAGTTTGCGGAGGTGAGGCCGGTCAACGATCGCATCGTTCTCACCACGACGACGGGGAGATTGCTGGGGATCGACCCGGCGGCCGGGCGGCCGGCGTGGCAAACGCGCGTCGGCGGCGCGGCCAATCCGCTGCTGGCCAACGACGATTTCACGGTCGTCCGAACCCAGGACGGCCAGACCGTGCAGATTCAGGTTTACAATTCTCTCAGCGGCGAACTGCTGGGGAGAAAATCGTTCGGAATTGATACTGCCGCGTATCCGATCAACCTCGCGCTGGCGGCGGATGGGACGCTGGTTTACACGCTTCCCAATCAACTGTGCATTCAGGATCTTTTCGAGGCGAATCTTTCCCCGCAGGGCATGGAGCCGGGGATAGCGAAGGATGCCGAACTGCCGAACCAGCCGCCGATGTTTCTCGGGTCCGGCCACCCGGAGGCGGCGCAGCTTCTGATTCACGGCGGCCGGGTGTTCGCCGTCGCCAACAGCGGCAAGGAAGTCCGCATCTTCTCGATCGACACTGGGGAACTGTGGCAATCGGAGGGACGCGATAGGCTGGAAACCACGGGGGTGGTGCCAACGAAGTCCACGAGCGCCAACGTCCGGATTCACGTTTCGGGAAATTACCTGTTCGCCTTCAGCCCCCGCAATATTATCGCCTATCGAATCGACCCACGCAAGCCGGGTTTGGATACATCGGACCCGACCAAGGTCACGAACTATCAGGAAATCCTTTTCGGCAGGGATTACCTGGCGCTGGTGGACCGCCCCGGCCCGCCGGCAACGGAAAGCAATCGTCCCGGCAACCGGCTGACGCTGAACTTCTTCAACCGCATGGTGAAGAGTTTGCCGGATGAAGAAGCCGGCGCCCTGATCTTCAACCCGGAATTGTCGGTGATTGATGACAACCTCGCCCTGCAGGCGGTCGAGGGGGGCGTGGCATATTTCACGGGGCATAGCATTCAATTCCTGATGGGGGCGAGGGATTTTCTGCCGAATTGAACAACCGCCGCATACGTGCGCCCGCTGCTTCCTCCGTGTAGTCGGCCAAACTTGCGGGTGCCGAAGATCGGCCGGAGGACCGGCCGGCTCAATTTCGAATGTGAGCCGGCCGGTCCTCCGGCCGATTCTTATAGCCCGGATGTTTGGGCAACCCCCCCCATCGCCGCTATTTGACGCAAGTTGCTGGGGCCGGGGTTAGCGTCTATAATCATTTGCTCATCCATGGCCACAACGGTTTCAAAGTCGCCGAGCGAGCCCTCCATCCGGGAGAAGGTGCAGAACGTGATCGACTTGATCCGGCCGGCGGTGCAGGCCGATGGCGGGGATATTGAGTTGGTGGATGTCTCCGGCGAGGGCGTGGTGCAGATTCGGTTTCATGGCGCCTGCCATGGCTGCCCCAGCAGCCACATGACGCTGCAAATGGGGATCGAGAGAAACCTTCGTGAGCAGATTCCGGAAGTGACGCAGGTCATTCCCGTCCAATGACCGATGATTCCCTGATGCAAGAAGCGATAGCCGAGGCCGATGCGGCCCTGGCCATCGAGGAAGTCCCCGTGGGATGCGTGATTCTGCACGTTCCGACGGATCGGGTGATCGCGCGCGGGCACAACCGTCGGGAAAGCCATGGCGATCCGACGGCGCATGCGGAGATTCTGGCGCTGCGTGACGCGGCGGCGGAGCTGGGAACGTGGCGGCTGAGCGAATGCGCGATGGCCGTCACGCTGGAGCCGTGCCCGATGTGCGCCGGGGCGATCGTGAACGCGCGGTTGGGCCGATTGGTTTATGGCTGCGACGATCCGAAGGCCGGGGCGATCCGAACGCTGTTCAATATCTGCGACGATCCGCGGCTGAACCATCGCGTCCAAATCGCGGCCGGAGTCATGTCCGAAAAATGCGCCCAGCTCCTTCGCGATTTTTTCAAGGCCCAGCGCGCTGGCGGGAAGAAATGATCAGCCATGACCTGGCGAGCGGCCACCCCGATTCTCTGCGCGATCCTGCTGGCGTGCACGGCGGCGGCGTTCCTGCCGGCGCGGAATTTCGCGTTCGTCAATTGGGACGATGTCGATGAGGTCACGGAGAATCCGCTGCTGCATCCGCCGACGATGGATCATCTGGGCCAAATCTGGTCCGGCCCATACCTGAATCTTTACGCGCCCCTGACGTACACGGTCTGGTGGGCGCTGGTCCGAATTGCCGGGGCCGACAATCCTTATGCATTTCACCTGTTGAACGTCCTGCTGCACCTGGCGTGCGCGGGGCTGGTTTTCTCGATTCTTCGGCTGTGCGTGAAGTCGCCGGCGGCGGCGTTCGGCGGCGCGATCGTCTTTGCGCTGCATCCCATGCAGGCGGAAAGCGTCGGGTGGATCGCGGAGATGAATAACCTGCTGGCGGCGGCGATGTCGCTGGCGGCGATCCGGCTCTATCTGGCGTCGGGGGCGACGGGCGCGAGACGACGATGGATGATTTACGGGCTTGGCTCGGCGGCGTATCTGGCGGCGCTGTTTTCCAAACCCACGGCGGTCGTCGCTCCGCTGATCGCGGTCATTCTCGACACGGGGGCACTTCGCCGGCCGCTGCGCCCGGCGGTTTATGCACTGACGCCCTGGCTGGCGGCAGCCGTAGCGTTCGCGTGGATCGCGCACCGGAACCAGGGCGGGATTGCCGTGCCAATCATGGATCGGCCCAAGGTGGCGCTGGACGCGTTGGGGTTCTATTGCCGGAAAATTCTCTGGCCCGCCGGCCTGACCATCGACTATGCCCGCACACCGGGCCGGGTGTTGCTCGACCATGCCTGGATCGCCGGCGCCGGGATCGCCGTCGGACTGGGAGTCGTGCTCTGGCTGCTGCGGCGAAAGTGCCGGGGCGCGGCGCTGGGGGCGCTGATCGCGTTGGCGGCGCTGTTGCCGGTGCTGGGGTTGGTCCCGTTTACATTCCAGCAGTGGTCGACGGTGGCGGATCGGTTCGTCTATTTGGCGATGCTCGGCCCGTCGCTGGCGGTGGGGACGCTGCTCGCCAGGCTGGGGCAGCGCGCGGCGTTGCCGGTCGCGGCGGCAGCCGGTTTGATTCTGGCCTGGCCATGCAGGGACCAGCTTCAACTCTGGTGGGACAGCAAGACGCTGGTGAACCACACGCTGGCGCTTGATCCGGGGAGCGCGGTCGGCAACCTCCTGGCCGGTTCAGAACTGAGCCGCCAGGGGCACCCGGGACTGGCGATCGCCCATTTTTTTGCGTCGCTGGCGCGCGATCCGAATAACCCTTATGTCCAATGCAATCTCGCCAACGCCCTGGCCAGCGTGGGCAAAAACGATCAAGCCATCGAACATTTTCGCACGGCCATCGCTTTTTTCGATCCGCGCGACCCGCTGGTATGCCGGGCGATGAACAACCTCGGGATCGCATACGCGAAAATCGGCCGGCGCGATCTGGCGGTGTCGCAGTTCAAGCGGGTGCTTGAACTCGATCCGCATAACCCGCAGGCGATCCAAAACCTGCAAATTCTGGGCGAGGGCGTGCCATCGAGGTGAATCCGACTTAGACTATGGGGCAAAGGAGCAACCAAGTGGCGCAACCCGTTCTGGCCGTCGTCAGCGTTCTGGGAAAAGACCAAAAAGGGGTGGTGGCGCAGTTCGCGACGTATCTCGCGGAGCGCAGCACCAACATCGAAGACATCGAGCAGCGCGTGGTCCGCGGGTTCTTCCTGATGGACATGCTGGTCGATCTCAAAGACCTGTCGGTCGATCTGTCCGATCTGGTCACGGGCCTGTTGGAGCTGGGCCGCCGGCTGGACATGGAAGTCCGCGTACACCTCCACAGCGAGCGGCGGGAGAAAAAGGTCGCCATCCTGGTCAGCAAGGAACCGCATTGCTTGAAGCGGCTGATCGAGGATTTTGCGAGCAAGAAGCTCCAGGGAACGATCCTGGGGGTTTTGGCGAATCATCCCGACCTGGAATCGGTGGCGAAAGAGGCCAACTGCCCGTTCGCCTACCAACCGTCGGACGATCCGGAACGACATTTCGATTGGCTGCTGAAGAACCTTCAACTGCTCGGTCCGGACCTGGTGGTGCTGGCGCGATACATGCGGATATTGCCGCAGCGCGTCGTGGCGGCGTTCCGGCATCGAATCGTCAACATTCATCCGTCGCTGTTGCCGTATTTCCCCGGCGCGTCGCCGTACAAGCAGGCCTATGAGAGCGGGGTGCGCGTTCACGGTTGCACCGCGCATTTCGTGACCGAGCAACTCGACGAGGGGCCGGTCATTTTGCAGGACGTATTCCACATCAATGTCGGAGCGGACGCGTTGGATGACGTGAAGGAGAAAGGCCTGAACCTGGAGGCCAGCGTCCTCAGCCGTGCGGTAAAACTCTTCCTCGATGAGGAACTGGTGGTGGTTGACGGCAAGGTGATCTTCAAGCCGGGGATCAGCCGGTTTCTTCATCCCGACGCGCCACGACAGTGATCTTCATCGCCGAACCATACCGCGAGATTCTTGGGAAGATCGGCACGTCGCCGGAAACGATCTTCACCGACCCGGCGATCAAACCGTGGCGAATCCTGGAAGATCGGCAGAACTGCACGTGGGACGTTGTGGTTGGGGGGCGAAGGGTTCGATTGCACGTCAAACGGTTCGGGGCGACGCGCCGGCGGTCGTGGGCCGAGGCGGAGGCCGAGGGATACCGCGCGCTGCACGAGCGGGGCATTGCGTCGGCGAACGTGGCGGCCTGGGGCAGGCTCGACGACGGGCGAAGCTTCATCGCCACGGAAGACCTGGCGGGATTCGCGCCGGCGGACAAACTGGTGGAAGGCGGCGTGGACTTCGATCGGTTTCTGATCTCCACCGCCGACCTGACAGCCCGGCTGCACAACGCCGGGTTGCACCATCGCGATCTATATCTGTGTCATTTTCTGGCCCGCGGCGCGGAGAACGAGGCGGTGGAACTTCGGCTGATCGACGCGGCCCGGGTCCGGGCGCTTCCGCGTGTGTTCATGCGCCGGCGCTGGATCGTCAAAGACCTGGCACAGTTCTGGTACAGCACGACCCAATTGCCGGTGACGGATTTGCAGCGAGACGTATGGCTCGCACGGTACGCCCAACAGACAAACGTCTCCGCGATGGACCGCCTGCGCCGATCGATCGTGCGAAAAGCGAAATCGATCGCCGCTCACGACCGGCGATTGCGCGTTCGGCGGCCGGGGCGGAATATTTCGATTCCGAAGAGCGGGTGAAAGAAACGCGCGTCGCAAGCGACGCGGCTAAACTTGATCTGGAATCGGCATTAGACCCTTGCCGCAAGGGCCAGGGCGTCGGCGCGGGACTTGGCGATCGTGAACAGGCGCTCCAGGCAACACGTCTTGAAAATCTGCAAAAGCTGCGGCGCCATGCCGCAGAGAACCAATATTCCATCCGCCTGTCGAATGCGCTCGCGCATGTTGACGAAAAGCCCGAGCATCGAGCTGCCGAGATACTCCACTCGGGAAAGATCGACGACCCATCGCTGGTCGCCCGTTGAGGGGAGTTGCTTCAGCACGGCTTCGATCAGGCCGTCGATTTCCATGGTGTCCATGTTCGAGGGCAAGACAAATTGCAGGACGTTTGCCGACTGCTCATGGGTGATTTGGAAGCGATTGCTGCTCATGGGGAGGATGAAGCATATCGTTTATCTGACCTGAAGACTATCCCCGTCAAAAACGACGCCGAGCGGTTCGATCTCCACGGCCTTTCGCCGGCCTTGTTTGAGGACGGATCCGGCGAGCCAAGCGTCAATGCCGACGGCTCGTGCGGCGGCCAGGCAGGCGGGGGCGTCCTTGGCATCGACGTAGGCGGCGAAGCCGGTGCCCATGTTGAAAATCCCATACGCCTCGGCGACGTCCACAGGCCCCTGCTGCTGAATAAACCGCATCACCGCCGGAACGGGAGGCACCGAGGTCATCCGGTAGACGAAAGGCTCCTGAAGCCGCATCAACTTTCGCCAGCCGTGGCCGGTGACGTGCGACGCATATTTCAGGCGCGTGCCGCGGCGTTGGCATTCGGCGACGAAGGGGACGTAAATCGCCGAGGCGTCCAAAAGCGCTTCACCGAACGTGCGGCCGTCGTCGATCGGAGTCCGATAACCATCGCTCAGCCGCTCGGCCAACGTTCGGCAAAGAGTCAATCCGTTGGTCTGGACGCCGGTGCTGGCCAGAAGAACGATCGCGTCTCCCTCGGCGAGATCGCCGGCGATGCGAAGGCTTTTGGGGCGGATTCGTCCGATGGCGGAGCCGGCCAGGACGATGGTTTTGGGATCGACGATGCCGCGGAGAGCCGGAGTTTCTCCCCCGCCCCAGACGGCGCCGGCGCGGCGGCAGCCCTCGGCAAACCCGCTCGCCAAATCCCGGGCGCGCGGTTCATTGGCAAACCAGGCGGCATCACCGACGGCCGCGTGCATCGCCAGGGAAATCGGCACGGCGCCGGTGGTAACCAGATCGTTGACGATGGTGGCGACGGTGTCGATGCCGATGTTGGCGTAATAGCTCTTGCCGGTGAGATCGAGCATGGCGTCGGCGACGAGATTCTTGGTGCCCAAGCCCTCTTCGACGTGGGCGAGGAATTCGTCGGGGGTTTCGATGAGATAGGCGCTTTCGCCGCGGACGTTGGGCGGCTCGGTCAGGCCGTGTTGCTTCAACGCCCCTACCGTGGACGCCGCGGCAAGCTGGCAGGCCCGTTTGAACGCGTCCAGCGGGCCGTAGTCGACGCCGCTGCTTTGGTACGTCAGCACCATTCATTCACTTGTAGAGCAACTCGATTCGGCGGGCAAGGGAGAATACGCCGCACGGCTCGACTGCGCTCGCCGAAGTCAAGTGCGGCGGCTACGCGGAATGCGGTTGCGTTGGGATGAGCAAGGCCCGTAGAATTGGCGGGTGTTAAATATGGATTTTTTCACCTACAAGAACGGCGAGCTTTATTGCGAGGAGGTTCCGGCGGAAAAGATCGCGCGGGACGTCGGGACGCCGGCGTTCGTCTATTCCAAGGCGACGTTCCTGCATCATTACCGTCAGATCGCCGGGGCGTTCGCGGTTTTGAAGCCGACGATCTGTTATTCGATCAAGAGCTGCGGGAACATCCACATCTGCCGGTTTTTGGCCGAGGAGGGCTGCGGGTTTGACGTGACCAGCGGCGGAGAGTTGTTCCGCGCGCTCAAGGCCGGAGGCGAGGCGAGCAAAATCATCTATGCGGGGGTGGGTAAAACCGACGTGGAAATCGTGGACGCGATCAACGCCGGCATCGCGGCGTTCAACCTGGAATCGGAAGCGGAGATTGAAAACATCGACCGTATCGCCGGGTCGCTGGGCAAAACGGCGGTGGGCGCGATCCGAATCAATCCGGACGTCGATCCCAAGACCCACGCCAAGACCACGACCGGGAAAAAGGAGACCAAGTTCGGGGTGGACATCGAACGGGCTGGGCGCGTGTTCGAGCAGTATCGGAATCTGAAGAACCTGCGCGTGGCCGGGGTGCACATTCACATTGGCTCGCCGGTGAACGAAATTGAGCCGTACGTGGAGGCGGTTGAAAAGATCACGGCGTTGATCGACGACCTCAGCGAGCTCGGGCACCGGATCGAATGGTTCGACATGGGAGGCGGATTCGGGGTGAATTACGAGGGGCCGGATCAGGCGCACCCGGTGACGGATCACGCGCGGGCGCTGATCCCGCTGCTGAAAGACAAGCCGTACAAGCTGGCGCTGGAGCCGGGCCGGTATCTGGCGGGAAATGCGGGGATTCTGCTGGCGCGGGTGCTGTATCGTAAGACGGGAGGGCAGAAGAAATTCGTGATCGTCGATGCCGGGATGAACGACCTGATCCGGCCGACGCTTTACGAGGGCTACCATTTTATCTGGCCGGTGAGGCCGGATGCGGCCAACGTTCCGGCGGTGAGGAGCCGGTCGCTGGAGCCGCGAGGCGGCGAGATCGTGGACGTGGTCGGCCCGATCTGCGAAAGCGGGGATTACCTGGCGAGGAATCGACCGCTTCCGCAGACGCGGCGCGGGGATCTGCTGGCGGTTTTCACGGCCGGGGCGTACGGGTTTGCCATGAGCAGCAACTACAACAATCGCCCGCGCGCGCCGGAGGTGCTGGTGGAAGGCGACAAATTCCGCATCATTCGCCGGCGGGAAACGATGGACGATCTGATTGCCGCCGAGATGGTTTGACGCCCCAATGCCCGAGGATGAGGAATGACCCAAGCCAACATTGAGAAGGCGATGCGCCTGGCGTTGGAGCATCATCAGGCGGGCCGGCTGGCGGAGGCGGGGGAGATTTACGGCCAGGTGCTGGCGGAGCAGCCGCGACATGCGAATGCGTTGCGTCTGCTGGGGGTGATCGCGCGGCAGGAAGGACGAATCGACGCCGCGCAGGAATTGATCGAGCGGGCGATCGAGATCGATCCGGGCAGGGCTGAGGCATATCACAACCTGGGCGATGCGCTGCGAAGCCGGGGCAAGCTCGATGAAGCGATTGGGGCGTACGGCAGAGCGGCCGAGCTTCGGCCGGATTGGGCGGAGGCCCACGGCGCATTGGGCGATGCGTTGCGGGAACAGGGCAAGCTCGATCAGGCCATCGAAGAATGCAAGAAGGTCATTCAACTCAAGCCCGCGATGGCCGCCGGGTATTTGGGCCTGGGCAGAGCGTATCACAGCCAGGGGGCGTGCGGGAAGGCGATGGCGGCGTATGCGACGGCGATTCAGCTTCGGCCCAATTGGCCGGACGCGCACGACAGCATGGGAAATGCGCTGTGGGATGAAGAGCGGATCGACGAGGCGATCGCGACCTATTCGAAGGCGGTGGAACTCAATCCGGGACATCTCCGGGCCAATTGGAGCCTGGGCAAGATTCTCACTCGACAGGGACGGCTGGACGAGGCGATCGTTTGCTTCCGGAGGGCGGTGGATGGGAATCCAACGAACGCCAAGGCCCATTTTTTGCTGGGACATACGTTGCAAAGGGCGGGCCGGATGGAGGCGGCATCGGCGGAATATCGCGAGGCGATCAGGCTCAGGCCGGACACGCCGGAGTGGCAATTCAAATTGGCGGCGTTGTTGGGAGATCGCTCGGTTACGACCGCTCCCACGCATTACGTGCGGGAATTGTTCGAGGAATACGCGCCGAAGTTTGACAAACATCTGGTCGAGAAACTGAAGTACCAGGCACCGCAACAACTGCTCCGAGCGGTTCGTCAGGCCACGCCGCGTCGGGATTTGGACGTGCTGGATTTGGGCTGCGGCACGGGATTGTGCGGGCAGGAGTTTCGTCCGTACGCCCGGCGGCTGGTGGGGGTGGACCTTTCGCCGGCGATGATCCGCGCGGCCGAGGCGCGCGGGGTTTACGATCAGTTGATCACGGGCGAGTTGTTGCCGGCGCTTCGCGACGCGCCGGGTAGTTACGACTTGATCGTGGCGGGGGACGTGCTGATTTACGTGGGAGATCTAACGGATTTGATGCCGGCCGTCGCCGGGGCGCTGCGAAGCGGCGGACTGTTCGCCTGCTCGATCGAGGATTACGACGGCCAGGGGTTTTTCCTGCACACCGAAGAGCGATTCGCTCATTCGATCGGCTATGTTCGCGAGATGGCACGGGCAAGCGGCCTGACTGAAATCTCCGCCGAGAAGGCCGCGATCCGATGCAACGCCGGCGCCGAAGTTCCCGGCTGGATCGTGGTTCTGGGCAAATTGACTTGAACGGCATCCCAAGCCGAGCGGGAGTCAACAACGGGTGTGTGACTGGTTCGGCGGGGGCGGATGGATCAAGAAGAAGAGGATGATCGGTTTCGGTTTTCGTGCCGTCCGGCGGCGCTGGCTCGTATATGACAAGGCGTCGCCGATGCGCGAACCGTTGGCTTGCCTGTTGACGTTCGCACCGGCCGTCTGCAAAGAAGGAAAGAGAGGATTCGCCGCGTGGCGCGGCCATTGCAGCGGAGTTTCGAGCTCATGCTCCGCAGACGGCCGCCGCGAACTTTGACGGGCCGGCCAGCGGTCTAAACAGCGCCGACTCCCATTGATATTCGAGTCAACGCTGTCGATCGGCACGAAAACCGTGACCGATAAACGTCTTCTGTCTTGCAGCCCGACGATGGCGACACGCACCCGTTAACAACTGGGTTTCACCGCGTACACTTTCACGCTGGCGGCGTAGTCGTTTACGTTGTATTGCTTGAGAACGGCGGTGAGGCCCTGGTGCACCGCGGGTTCCTTCGTCCCTCCACAGCCTGTCGGGCCGCAGCAGGATTCAGCGGCGACCGGAAGAGCGGTCTCTTTCTCCATCGGCGGCGAACAGCACGCGGATTGTCCTTCGACGCTGGCATAAGCGTTCAGGTCCGACCCCGATTCAACAACGTGGACGGCATCAAATCCCGCGGCGCGGAGGCCTCGCTGAAAATCGCCGATGCTGATGGCTCCGGCAATGCAACCCACGTACGCGGCAACATCCTTTGCCAGATCGGGGGGAAGTTTTTTCTTGAGGGCGATGTCGCTGACGGCAACGCGTCCGCCGGGCTTGAGGACGCGGAACATTTCCCGGAAGACCATTTCCTTGTCTGGGGCGAGGTTGATAACGCAATTGGAGATGATGCAGTCGGCCGAGCTATCGGCGAGCGGGAGCTTGTCGATGCGGGCCTGAAGGAACTCGACGTTTGGGAGATTGGCCACGATGGCGTTTTTTCTCGCCCGTGAAATCATTTCCGGCGTCATGTCGATGCCGATGGCCTTTCCCTTCGGGCCGACTTTTTTTGCGGCGAGAAAGACGTCCAGCCCGCCGCCGGAGCCGAGGTCCACGACGGTTTCGCCTTGGCGCAAAGTGGCAAACGCGGTGGGATTGCCGCAGGAAAGCCCCATATTGGCGCCGGCGGGAATCGACGAAAGCTCCTCGGGCGAATATCCAAACGCTTGGGCAACGGCGCGAACGCCGGCGTCGTCGGTTGACAGCGCACTCTTGGCAACCTGGCCGTACTTGGCTCGGACAACATTTACGATTGAATCGGACATGGCTTCTCCGGAAAGAGGTTATTTGGATTGCACGAGGCCTGCGCGAACGACACTCGGACAAGCGGCATCGGACGCGGGGGCAATGGCCCGATCGGACGGCAGCTCATCGGCGAAATATCGCCGCTGAAAATAGAGAGAAACGTTGACGAGGCTAATAAGAACGGGGACTTCCACGAGCGGACCGATGACGGCGGCGAAGGCGGCGCCGTGGTTGATGCCGAAGACGGCGACGGCGACCGCAATGGCAAGCTCGAAATTGTTGCTGGCGGCGGTGAAGGAGATCGTCGCGGTCTTGGAGTAGTCGGCGCCGAGCCGCCGGCCCATCCAGAAGCTCAGCAGGAACATGGCCACGAAGTAAATCAGCAGCGGCGCCGCGATGAGCACCACGTTCATCGGCTGGCTGACAATCTTCCGGCCCTGGATGGCGAACATGACAATAATCGTGAACAGCAGTGCCACCAGCGTGAGCGGGCTGATGCGGGGAATGAATCGCTTCTCATACCATTCTCGATTTTTGATCCGCAGCAGGACTGCCCGCGTTAACATGCCGGCGAGGAAGGGAATGCCGAGGTAAACGAATACGCTGCGGGCGATCTGGCCGATGCCGATCTGAACGACCGCGCCCTTGAGGCCAAGCAACGGCGGCAAGACGGTGATGAACAGCCAGGCGTAAACGCTGTAGAACAGCACCTGAAAGATGCTGTTGAACGCCACCAGCCCGGCGGCGTACTCGGAGTCCCCCTTGGCAAGTTCGTTCCAGACAATGACCATGGCAATGCAACGCGCCAGCCCGATCATGATAAGCCCGACCATGTACTGGGGGTGGTTGTGCAGGAACAGGACCGCCAACGCGAACATCAATGTCGGCCCGATGATCCAGTTCTGGACGAGGGACAAACCCAGTATCTTCCAATTGCGGAAAACCTCGCCCAATTCCTCGTAGCGCACCTTCGCCAGCGGCGGGTACATCATGAGGATAAGTCCGGCGGCGATCGGCAGATTGGTTGTGCCTGTCTGGAAGCGATTGATGAAACGCTCGACGCCGGGCGCGGCATAGCTCAGGCCGAGTCCTGCGGCCATCGCGGCGAATATCCATACCGTCAAATAGCGATCGAGAAATGAAAGCCGTTTAGTCACGTCTTGCCTCGGTTGAAAATAAACCCTGCGGCAGGGTCTCGATGAATGCGCGGATTTCGTCGCGCACACGGCGATAGTGGGCCAGCGCTTCGGCTTCCGTCTTTGCCGATTTCGCGAGCCTCGGCGGATCATCAAAGCCCACATGGACGACCTTGGTTTTTCCGGGGAATACGGGGCAAGCCTCGTGAGCGTCATCGCAAACCGTGACGACGTAATCGAAGGGCACGTTTCTCAAATCATCGACGTGTTTGGAGCGATGGCCGGTGATATCAACGCCGGCTTCTTGCATAATCTGAACCGCGAATTTGTTCAGGCCATGCGGCTGGACGCCTGCGGAATAGGCTTCGATGCTGCCGCTCTTCAGGGACCGCGCCCACCCCTCGGCCATCTGGCTGCGGCAGGAATTACCGGTGCAGAGAAACAGAACTTTGAGCTTGTCCATGGGCTTGGAGTCCATACGCATAAGCGAATATGCCTAGGCAAAAAAAATCAGTTGCAACATATCTTCGCGCCCCGGCAGCCGACGGCTCGCCGCCGGGCGTCGTTTGCAAGCTCCGGGACGTCGGCAAAGCAGCAGGAAAGACACTCCAACAACTTCTGGTGGAACGGACTTTTTGCCGGCGCGAGCGAGTAGTAAATCCACAGTCCTTCCTTCCGAGCCGTCACGAGACCTGCCCTTCGGAGGTACGCCAGGTGGCGGGAGATTTTAGGTTGCGGACCTCCGAGCACCCGCACCAGGTCGCACACACAGAGTTCGCCGGGCTTAAGCAGGTTCAGGATGCGAAGCCGCGTTCCGTCGGCAAATGCCCGGAAAATGCGGTCCACGGACGGTTTGACGCTGGCTGATTTCATATATGCATAAGCGAATATAGATGCCGTTGACCGGCCTGTCAAGATTGGCG
>JBEKXM010000014.1:0-19780 GCA_049512115.1 Tepidisphaeraceae bacterium
CTCGGAAATGATCTCGGCGACGCCTTTTTCCTCTTCGACGTATCGGTGGAGAATCGCGTCCAGAACGTCGTAGGGGGGAAGGGAATCCTGGTCCGTCTGGTTGGGGCGAAGCTCGGCACTGGGGATTTTGTCGATGCTGCTTTGGGGGATCAGCGGCTTGGGGGATTGCTGGTTCATCCAGCGGGCGAGTTGCCAGATAGTGGTTTTGGGGACGTCGCTGATGACGGCCAGGCCGCCGCACATGTCGCCGTAGAGGGTGCAATAGCCGACGGCGATTTCGCTTTTGTTGCCGGTGGTCAGGAGAAGGTGGTTGAACTTGTTGCTGAAGGCCATGAGCAGGGCGCCGCGGATGCGGGCCTGGAGATTTTCCTCAGTAACATCCGGGGGTTTGCCGGCGAAGGCGGGGGCGAGAGTCTTTTCGTAGGCGTCGTGAAGATCCTTGATGGGGACCACGTGGAATTCGATGCCGAGGTTTGTCGCCAGGGCCCGGGCGTCGGCGAGGGAATGATCGGAACTGAACCGGCTGGGCATGGCGACGCCGACGACTTTGTCGTTGCCGAGCGCGGCGACTGCGAGAGCGGCGGTGAGGGCGGAGTCGATTCCACCGGACAATCCGACGACGACGCTTTTGAAGCCGCACTTGCGGACGTAATCGCGCAGGCCGAGAATCAGGGCGCGATAGATGGATTCGATTCCTTCGCTGGCGCGATTCGTGGGGCCGGGGGGCGCGGGATGGGAAGCGCGGCCGGTCGGAACATCGACGACGATCAGGTCCTCCTCAAAATCCTTGGCCTGGGCGATGACGGTGCCGGCGCCGTCGAAGACCGCGCTGTTGCCGTCGAAGATCAGCTCGTCGTTGCCGCCGACCTGGTTGACGTAGATCAGCGGCTGGCCGTATTGGCGAACCTGGGAGGAGAAGAGTTTTAGCCGGAATTCATGCTTGCCGACGACGAAAGGGCTGGCGCTGGTGTTGATCATGATCTGAGCGCCGGCATCGTGCAGATCGGCGATGGGGTTGCGATGATAGAGGCGATGAGGGATCAATCGTTCGTCGTTCCACAAATCCTCACAGATGGAAAGCCCCCCCACCACGTCGCCGAGCTTCACGAGGTTTTGTTTTTCATTGTCCGGGCCGGGCTCGAAATACCGGCTCTCGTCAAAGACGTCGTAGGTGGGAAGGAGGGTCTTGAAATGCCGGCTGACAATTCGCCCGCCGCGCAGGAGGGCGACGGCATTGTGAAGAGGCCGGCCGACGGGATCGGCATTTCGCTCGGCATAGCCGACGATGGCGTCGATGTCCCGCACCCGTTCGGCGATGGATTGAAGGCCGCGCAGGTTATCGTCGATGAACTGCGGCTTGAGGAGCAAATCCTTGGGGGGATAGCCGATGACGGACAACTCGGGAAAGACGACAAGCTGGGCGGCCTGGGCCTTGGCGCGGTCGAGAAACTCGACGGCCTTGCGGCAATTGCCGGCGATGTCGCCGACGGTGGGATTTATTTGGGCCAGGGCGATGCGCATGTCAGGCAATTCTAAGCACTCTCGTGCAAACCGCGAACTGGGCCCAAAGATTCGCCGCCGGCGCAGTCAAAAAAGTTGACTTTCCAGCCGATCGGTATCAAATCGCTGTAAGGACCGGTACTGATATGCCCGCGACCGCCAAGTCAAACGTGGCCGACTCGTACATGGACCTGATTGGGCAGTTTCCTCTTCGTAGGATCAAGACCGCTTCCGACCACGCCAAGGCCAAACGGCTGGTTCTTCGCCTTTCCGGGCAGAACACCGACCGGGGGACTACGGAGTATTTGGACGTGCTTGTCGACTTGATTGCCAAATACGAGGAGCAGGAAGGGCAGAGGGTCGATAGTTCCGACCTGTCGGCTGCCGAACTGGTGAGCCATCGTATCGAGCAGCGCGGAATGTCCATCAGCGCTCTTGCTCGCGAGATCGGCGTTGCTCAATCCAATCTGTCGGAAATGCTGAGCGGCAAACGTGCCTGGAGCAAGACGGCCATTGGCGGAATTGGCAGGACGCTTAATATCCGTGTAGACCGCTTCTTTGGTTGATCGAGCGTTCCCACGAATTCCCGCGAATTTTCATGCGGTTTTCATGTGACGCGATTATAAGGGGCGACCATTTTAGAGGGAGTCCAACATGAAACTGGCGTTTGCATTGCTGGCGGCGTTCTCGTTGTTCGCATCGGCGGCGGCGTTGGCGGATGATGCGGGCGGGCCGTACAAGCTACTGAAGAGCGTGACCGTCGGCGGGGACGGACGCTGGGATTTAATAACGGTCGATTCCGACAACCGGCGATTCTACGTTCCACGGTCGAACCGCGTGGACGTTTACGATGCCGATACCCTGGCGAAGGTCGGGGAGGTCGCCGGCACCAATGGCGTTCACGGGGTGGCAATCGACCCCAGTTCGGGGCACGGCTTTACCAGCAACGGTGGCGGCCCGTCGGTCACGATGTTCGACATCAAAACGTTGCAGGTGATTAAGACGATCCCGGTAACAGGCAGGCCTGACAGCATCTTTTTGGATCCGACGACAAAACACGTCTTTCTGGAAAGCCATGCCGCTCCCCATGTGACGGTGATCGACTCCGCTGACGGGACGGTGTTGGGTACGATCGATCTTGGCGGTGGGCCGGAATTTGGCGCCGGCGACGGCAATGGACACGTGTACATCAACGTGGAAGACACCAGGGAGGTGGTGGTGGTCGATCCGGTGGCGATGAAGGTCACGGCTCGCTACAAGCTGGGAGAAGGGGAAGGTCCGTCCGGCATGGGGCTGGATGCCAAGAATCGCCGCATTTTTGCCTTCTGCGGGAACGAGAAGATGGTGGTGCTGGATGCGGACAACGGCAACATTCTGGCGACGCTCCCGACCGGCCGAGGCACGGATGGCGGGACATTCGATCCCGACACCATGGAGGCGTTCTCCTCCAACGGTAATGCGACATTGACGGTTGTAAAGGAAAACAGCCCGACCAGTTTTGAGGTCGAGCAGAACGTCGCGACCAAAGCCGGGGCCAGGACGTGCGCCCTGGATTCCAAGACCCACAACATTTTTCTGGTGACGGCGGCGTTCGAGGCTCCGGCCACGCAGCCGGGGGCATCGACCCAGCCCGCGGCGGGCGGCCAACGCCGGGCACGCCCGCGGATGATTCCGGGATCGTTTATGATCCTGGTCGTCGGGAAAGATTGAAGAAGTACAAGTTGCAAGTGCAAGTTGCAAGTTAGGAATTGAATAAGTGCAAGTTGCAAGTTAGGAAACCCACCCGTTTCTTAACTTGCAACTTGCACTTGTAACTTGCAACTTCCGCTTGCAACCTGCAACTTCTTAAAAAGGGGCCGGCCCTCGGGTCGGAAAGGTTTAAGAACCCGGGGGCCGGTGGGGTTGTACGGTGAATGGCGCGATGGACGTTGCGCGGCTTTAGGCAGCCAACGGCTGCGTGGAGAGATAGAGGCCGAGCATGCCGCGGTCGATCTCGTCCATATCAACGAGCCGGCCGGCGACGTCGTATTCGTCCTTGTTGATCTTGGCGACGCGGCTGACGGTCATCCAGCCAACCCATTCGTTCTTGGGGCACAAAGCCTTGCCCTGGGAAGCGATGAAGGGGCTGATGCCGGCATAGGCCGGGAGTTCCAGCCGGACGCGGATTTGGTTATCGGCTTTGACGTTGGTCTGTGCGGTGCGGATGCGGACGCCGCCGGCGGACAGATCGACGATCCGACCGAAGCTTTTTTCGGACTGCTTGCCGCCATCCCAGCGATCGACGGTGATATCCTGGGTTTCCAGGTCGTGCCTGCGGTGTTCCCGCCGGTCGGCGGCCGATTTCAAATCTTTGGCTGATTCAGGCTCCCGCTTCGATATGGTGATCCGGCTCATAGAAGTGCACTCCTCGGTTATTTGTGGTGTTGGATGCATCGGACATATCGACGGGGCACTTTGTTAAAATGGGTATTTTAATTAAGACAGATAATAATTTTAATGGCGATAATGGCTACCCAATCCTCCGGGGAAGCAATTTGGTTTGACAATAGATGTTTAGACAAATAAAGTAGCATTTGAAATGGCTGGGAAACTGAAAAAGGAGATTGCCAAGAGCGGGCCGTTTGCATCGCTGGAGGAGGAGGTGATGCTGAATCTTCTGAGGACGGCGGATCGGCTGACGGGGAGGTTTGAGAGCGCCTTGAAGCCTTCGGGCCTGACGCCGACGCAGTACAACGTGCTGCGGATTCTTCGGGGCGTGTCACCGCAAGGCATTGCTTGCCAGGAGATTGCGCGACGAATGATCACGCGCGACGCCGATTTGACACGCCTGCTGGATCGCTTGGAATCGCGGGGATTGGTCCATCGGCAGAGACAGGCGGATGACCGGAGAGTCGTACACGCCACGATCACTGGGGCCGGGATGTCGTTGCTGGCGGAACTGGATGGCATTGCCATGGAGACGAACAAGAAAGCTCTGGGCCATTTGGGATCTGAGAGGCTGAGGTTGCTTCTGGAATTGCTCGAAGAGGCTCGCGATCCGGTGGAGTCACAAGAGAACCCTTGACAACTTAGTTGTTTCAACATATAATGTCGAAACAATTGATTTGGAGGTTTTATGATCGGGACTATTTCATCGGATAAGCGGCACCATGGCCAGTTCGGCTGGCTGGACACTCACTGGCATTTCTCCTTTGGGGATTATCACGACCCGAGCAACATGCACTGGGGGGCGCTGCGGGTTTTCAATGATGACATTATCCAAGGCGGCGGCGGGTTTGATTTCCATCCCCACCAGGACATGGAGATCGTCACCGTGGTTTACAAGGGCGAACTTCGGCATCAGGACGACCTGGGGAATGCCGGCGTGATTCATCCGAGCGAAGTGCAGGTGATGTCCGCCGGCCGGGGAATCACGCACGCTGAGCACAACAACTCCCCCACCGAGCCGGTGCGGCTGTTGCAAATATGGATTATTCCCCGGCACAAGGGGAACGCCCCGCGTTGGGAGCAGAAGCAGTTCGACCCTACGGCGAGGGTCGGCAAGCTGTTGCCGGTGGTTTCCGGCGGCCAAATCCCCGGAACGTTGCGGATCGACCAGAACGCGGCGATCTATCTCTCGACATTGGCGGCCGGCAATCAGTTGGAGCACGAACTGGCCGCGGGACGCAAGGGGTATTTGTTTGTGGTGGATGGGAAGATCGAGTTGAACGGCAAGCCGCTGGCGACGGGCGATCAGGCCCGGATCGACCACGAAACGCGACTAATCGTCGTTGCCAAGAATGATGCGGAGTTGATACTGTTGGATTTGCCGTAAAATCCGAAAAGATCCTCATTCAGTCATTCGGATTTCGGGCTTGATTCATTCGGATTTCGTCATTCGAATTTTTACAAGGAGCTTCCATGAACCGTTCACTGTCCGTTTGGGCCGGATTCGCCCTCGCATTGGCATTGGTGTTTTCTTCCGTGGCATTGGCGGACGACTTGAAGGCCGACCCCGTTCACTCGTTCGTCGTGTTCGACGTCCATCATTTGGGCGCGGGGTACGTTTACGGGACGTTTGGCGGGCCGACCGGGACGATCGGGTATGACAGCGGGGACCTGACCAAGACGAGCTTCGATCTGAGCGTGGACACCGCCAGCATCGAGACGCGCAACGAGAACCGCGACAAGGACCTCAAAGGTCCGGATTACTTCGATGTCAAGCAGTTCCCTACGATGACGTTCAAGAGCACGAGCGTGACGAAAACGGGAGATCAGACGATTGCGGTCACCGGCGATTTGACGGTGCGCGGAGTGACCAAGTCGATCACGGTTCCGATCGAAATCACGGGCACCGGCACGATGATGGGCCATTCGCGCACGGGATTCCGGGCGGATTTCAAGATCGATCGCCGCGATTATGGAATGGTCATCCACCCCGAACCGTTTATCGGCAACGAGATCCACATCGTCGTGGCGATTGAAGCGGTCCAGCAATAGCGCGAAGATCGGCCATGCCGTATACGCCGATGCAAATGCTCTGCGGGCTGGTGCTGCCGGCGGCGCTGGTGGGACTGGGAGCGGCTCTGGCTTGGCGGCTGTTTGCCGATGCGCGCCGGGTCTTTGGGCCGCTGGTGGCCGTTGCGTTTGCCATCGCTTATTGGAACCTGGAGCCGAAGATCGGCTGGCCGCCGAACGGCAACGTACTCTACCTGCTGTTCTACTTCGCGCTGGCCGCGGGGGTTTTGGCGAAGGCGGATGCGCTGTTTCGACCGCCGTGGTGGCTGCGGATGGTGGTGCTGGTAATTCTGTGGCGGATAGCGGTTCGGCTGCTGCTCATCCGGCAGGTGCCGACTTCGATCTCCGCCTCCGGCATGGAGATGTGGATCGACGTTTCGACGCTGGTGACGCTGATCTGGTGGCTGGCGTTTGAAGGGCTGGCGGAGCGATGTCCTGGGGTGACGGTTCCCCTGCTTCTGGGTGCGACGGCCGGAGAAAGCGCGATAGTTCTGACATTGGGATGGCACATCATGAGTTCCGGGGCACTGGCCGGGGCGCTGGCGATAATCTGCATCGCCGGCGCCGTGCTGGGAGCGTGCAGCTCGCGAATTTCTTTTTCGCGAGGGTTTGCCCAAACCGTCGTGCTGATTTTGCAACTGATCCTCGTCCACGGTTATTTTTATACGGACGATGAGTTGACGGGCCGGCAGCAGGTGTGGATCGCGCTGCTGCTTGGATCGCCGCTGCTGGCGTTCATCGGGGAGATCGCGGTTTTGCGGCGGCAGCGTCCGGCGTGGCGGCTGGCGGCGAGGCTGGCGCCGGCGCTGATTGTTCTGGCGGCGGTTTGTGCCGCGACGGTGCGGGATTACCTCCACGCTGAGCAGGCCGGCCCGGCAATGCAGGGCGAATCGCGCGCGGTCGGTGGCCTTCCAAATCCCAGCGTTTGAGGCGGTCGCAAGCCAAGGGAAGCGGTCGTCGAAACTCCAAACCTCAACGTCCTAGGCAAATTGGCCGATGAATTTCCCCGGCGGAGTTTCGATTAGGAATTCCGCGATCACTTCGTGCGGCCGATGAGGAACGATATGAGACACCATAGTACTATTTTCCTGCTCTTCCTTTTCCTCGCCGGCTGCGAGTCGGAGGGGACGGTAACGTTCGACACGGAGCCGCTGGACATCCGCACCGTTCAGCAGGAAGCCTCGGCGCGCGTTCGCGAAGACGGGCTGGAACTCACCTGCGCCTTCGCTACGCAGGGTCTGGGGGGCCAGGACCTGGACATTTCCTGTTATGACGATCAGCAGCGCTTCCTGGGCGTCACGCAGGTTCGCCCTCCGCAGGACGGATCGCACATGACCGGTGTCAAGGTCTTCATCCCCCACGGCAGAATCTACAACCTGGCCAACAAACTCGAGTTCAATCTCTACGCCACGCCCGCGGGCGATCGGTCGCAATACCTGGCCAAGGGGCGCTGGGAACTGACCGAGGAATATCACGGCGTGCGCGTCGTCTGGACCCTCAAGCAATTCGAGGAAGGCGTCGATCTGGCTAATGGAGAGCACGGCATCCGCCTGACGATGCAGCTCCAAGTGGCTGGCTACCGGAATCATCCGCTGTCCTGCGCCGCCGTCGTGCGCAACGCCGACCTGTCCGACCTCACGGCCGCGCAGGGCGGGCCGATCGTGATTGATTCGGGGGGGCTCACTTCGATTTACGACGACAGCATTTGGGAGACCCTGGTGTTCAGCATTCCCTACAGCCGGCTGGCCGCGTTGCCGCCGGCCACGGAAATCGCGATCACCCCGTCGATCAAGGATGGCGACGCGCTGATCGTCGGCAACGTTCACGTCAGCGCCTTCGCGGGCGGCACGCTGCAGGAATTGCAGGACGCCGCGGAGAAGGACGTGGCCGGTTACGACCAGAAAATCGACGATCTGCAAAAGCGGATCGATGAACTGAACAAGGAGCGCGGACAATGAATCGCGCGGTACTGGCCGTCATTCTTGTCGCGATGCTCGCCTCGGCGGCACTGGCCGGGCCGGAGGATCATATCGTCGTGCCTCCGCCGGACACGGTTCATACCTATTCGCACGAGGGGTTCAACGTTCACGTCTACGTGAATCCCAACTCTGCGGCGACGGATGACAACCGCGCGGTGCTGCTGCTGGGCACGGCCTCGGGGCCGGGGGAGGTGCTGGGCGACGCGGACTTGGTGAACCCCAAGACCGGCAATCCGTACGACGTGATTATCGGCCTGGGGTCCGACTCCAAGCTGGGCGAGTTCGCGCGGGTCGTCTGCGCCGACCACTTTGACGCCGACGTGAACGCCAAGGCCCTGCGCGAAGCGATCCAAGACCAGTTCGGCGGCAGCTTACGTGCGGCGTTGCTCGACACGCATAGCAACGGCAACACACTGGGGGTAACCGCGATGCTGGCGACCGGCGACGATGCCCCGTTCACCGGCGTGCACGAAATGCACGCGATGGGCCCGGACATCGGCTACGGCGGCCACTACTTCAACGCGGATAACCTGGCGAAAATCCACGGCGCGGGCGTGGAGATTTACGTCTACGTCAATCGCGGCGACTTCGTGCCGACGCTCGGATACTCCAGTCAGCAGCTGGTGCAGGCGATTCGGGACAATCTGGTCGACCCGGAATCCGCCTTCCGCAACGCCGCCAAAAGGGCAGTCGAGGCGTTCACCGGCCAGCAACAGATCGCCCAGGAGGGGCAGAAGTTCCCGGACATCGTCCATTACCAGGAGTTCGACTCGATCGGCCCGAATTTCGTGCGCAAGGACGGAGAACTTCACGTCGCCAATCATGAAGTCCGCTCCTATCTCTCCCTGCGGCAGGGTTTGATCCCCGACCTGGCGACTGCCCCGGAGATGGATCCCGACCTGCTTCTCGATCAGCAGTGGATGGAAAACGCGATCAAGGACGGCCGCGACGACGTCCTGGCCAAGGGCCTGGAAAATCTCGCCAGCAAGCTGTCACTGGCTCAGCTTCATTCCCAGCGGCAGCATGCGATCGCGAACCTGATTTACACGTTGCAACTGGAGCAGACGAAGGCCGTCGAGGCGCGGACTCGCCGGCACATGGAGATCGACGCTGCCAAGCAGCGGGCGCTGCAATAGCAGGGTATGGAATTGGCGCTGGCTGCGCGGCAATCCAGGGAGAACGATTGGTCCAACGCCGGCTCGCCGCCGCAGCCGCCGCCTCCGCCGGAAATTGCCTCCGCCTCCGACAACGATAACGAACCCGCCAGTAACGTGAACAACGGCAACGACAACCGTAACACCGGCAACACCAACGGTGGCGGCAACAACTTCGGCTGGGGTGGGTCCAGCACCTACAATCAACTCCAGACCGGGAACATCGGGTGGTAGGGGCTGGGGCAATGTGAGTAAGAAGCCGGCGGATGGCCATCCCCCGGCTTGGGGGCCAGCCTAAAATTTCTCGACAACCCGCCGGAACTCCGATAGCTTGATCGAGAGAGAAGATGTCGCGTTTTTTGCCGCTGGTTATCTTTGTGATCTGGTTGTCCAGCCCCCCGCTTCCACCGGCGGATGGGATCGGGCCGGGGGCGGGGTGCGCGATCTTTCTGGCCTTTTACGTCGGGGTAATCGCGGTGCTGGCGGTCTGGAGCCGGCACGTGGCGCGGTGGGCGCACTTGAGCCACGTTCAGCGTCGGCTGCGGAGATTCAACGCGGTGATCTACGCCAGCCGGATCATGATTCCGCTTTGGCTGGCGGCGGGGGTTTTCGCGCTGGGATGGAAGGAGCTGATTTCCAGCGGTCTGGATCGGACGGCGGTGGGACGATTGGGGCTGGACAGCCCGGGCCTGCTGGTGGGATGTCTGCCGTCGTTTTTGGCGTGGATGGGGTTGTGGTGGGCGCAGTTCCCGGCGGACCGGGCGCTGCGCGAGCAGAATATCCTGATTCAGCTCAACGAGAACCTGCCGCTACAGCCGCCGCCGTCGTTTCGAGCCTATTTTTTCGTGAACCTTCGGTTGCAGCTTTTGTTCACGATCGCGCCGGCGCTGCTGCTGCTGTTTCTGCACGATGGGCTGTCGCTGATCTTACCGCCGATCTTTCATCGCATTCCGCTCTTGGCCAACCGGCAGGACATGGGCGAGGCGTTGATCACGCTGCCGGCGTTGGGAGTTTTCCTGGTTTTCAGTCCGGAGATTCTGCGCCGGGTCTTGCAGACCGAGCCGATGCCGGATTGTGCGTTGCGCCGGCGTCTGGTGGAGATCGCGCGGCGGCATGGGGTGGGGATTCGGCGCGTGCTGCTGTGGAAGACGCAAAACCAGATGGGGAACGCGGCGGTGATGGGTTTCGTATCTCGTTTCCGCTACGTGCTGCTGAGCGATCTGCTGCTGGAAACGATGCACGATGAGCAGATTGAGGCAATCTTCGCACACGAACTGGGGCACGTGACGCACCGGCATCTTCCGTGGCTGATGGCGGCGATGGCGACGATGATGCTGGTGATGGCCGGGCCCGGGCAGATGCTGGCGGGCGCGCTGGGAGCGCCGCACGGGGGGCGCGTCTGGCTGGCGGAATCGGTGCAGATGGCGCTGATGCTGGGGGCGGCGATCGGGTTGTTCGCGCTGGTCTTCGGGTTCGTGAGCCGGAAATTCGAGAGACAGGCGGACGTTTTCGCGGCGCGGACGATCCAGGCGGCGTTGGGACCGGAAACTGAAGGGGACACGACCCTTAATAGGAAGGGTCGTGTCCCCTTCAGTTCGGCGGTGCTGCGGGCGCCTGAGTATGCCGCGGTGGACCACGTGGGCCGGCACGGGGCCGCGGTTTTCTGTTCGGCGCTGGAGCGCGTGGCGGCGGTGAACAACATTCCCATCGCCGCGCGAAGCTGGTGCCACGGAAGCATCGCCAAGCGGATCCGGTTCCTGGAATTCCTCAGCCGCGATTCCCGGCGAACGGCGGATTTCGACCGATTCATGTATCGCTTATACCTGACGTTGGTCATCAGCTTGCTGGCGTTCGGGGCCTGGACGATGCTGGCGGCAAAAGACTGGATGAACTGATCGGTGAGGAATCCGACCGTTTTCAGAGCGGTTTGCCCGGATTTACGTCCGATAAAGCGGGGCCTGTCTTTCGTACAAAGTAGTCTGCATTTACTGTCGAAGTGTAGTGGTGTGGCGGACTTTTTACGTTGCCGCGAATCTGGAATTTAGCGTTGATTTCAGGGGAAGCGAATGATTTCAGCCATCGTGCCGCCGAATGAATCCGATCGCCTGGCGGCATTGCGTCGCTGCCAGCAGTTGGACACGGCGCCGGAAACCGCGTTTGACGACATCGTGCTTTTGGCGTCGCGGGTGTGCGAGGCGCCGATGGCGGCGATCAGCCTGGTGGACGAGCACCGGCAGTGGTTCAAATCGCAGGCGGGGTTGGGGGTTCGCCAGACGCCGCGGGAGGTGGCGTTTTGTGCGCACGCGATTTTGCAGCCCGATCTGCTGGTGGTTCCGGACGCGCTGACCGACGAGAGATTTCACGACAACCCGCTGGTCCGGAACGATCCGCACATTCGATTTTACGCGGGGGCGCCGCTGTTGACGGCGGACGGCCAGGCCATCGGCGCGTTATGCGCGATGGACACCGTGGCGCGTTCGCTTTCAACGCAGCAGGCCGAGGCCCTTCAGGCGCTTGCCAGACAGGTGATGGACCAGATCGAGTTGCGGCAAGCGCAGCGGGAGCTGGTGCAGGCCGCGCTGCACGATGCGCTGACGGGGCTGCCGAACCGGGTGCTGCTGGTCGATCGCATCGAGCAATGCATCGCCCGCGCGCGGTCGCGGAGCGGCTATCATTTCGCGGTTTTGTATCTGGACCTGGACCGATTCAAGGTGATCAACGACAGCATGGATCATTCGGTGGGCGACAAGTTGCTGGTGGCGGTGGCGCAGCGGCTGACGCAAAGCGTGCGCGGCGGGGACACGGTGGGCCGGTCGGAAGACCTGGAAACGGTGGCGCGTCTTGGCGGGGATGAATTCACGGTGGTGCTGGAGAACCTGCGGGCCCCTGCCGACGCGGCCGGCGTGGCGAGGCGGCTTTTGGCGGAACTGTCCAAGCCGCTCCCATTTAACGGGCAGGAAATCGTGGTCACGGCCAGCATGGGCGTGGTCGCGGAATCGGAGAACGCGGCATCGGCGCCCCAGTTGCTGCGCGACGCGGACGTTGCGATGTATCGCGCCAAGGGCGCGGGCGGAAACCGCTTCGCGATGTTCGATTCGGCGATGCACGCCTCGGCGACGAATCGGATGCAGTTGGAGAACGACCTTCGCCACGCCGTCGATCGCGGGCAACTGTTCCTGGAGTATCAACCGATTGTTTCCCTTCAGAACCTCAAACTCAACGGATTTGAAGCGCTGCTGCGCTGGCGATTCGGCGGAGAAATGATCCGCCCGGAGGAATTCGTGCCCATCGCGGAGGAGACGGGATTGATCGTGCCGATCGGCCGATGGATCATCGCCGGCGCCTGCCGGCAACTGGCCGAATGGCGGCGCGCGTTCGCCGGGGTGCCGCTGACGATGAGCATCAACCTTTCGCGGCATCAGTTGGCGGATCGCGAATTGATGCCGCTCGTCTCGCGGACTTTGTGCGAAACGGGACTGGAGGCGCAGAGCCTGCAACTGGAGCTGACCGAAAGCGCCATTTGCAACGAGCAATCGGCGCGGGTGATGTTGCCGCAGCTCAAGGAAATGGGCGTGCATCTTGCGATGGACGACTTTGGGACGGGGTATTCGTCGCTGAGCTGCCTGCGAGACTATCCACTGGACGTGCTGAAAATCGACCGGTCATTCGTCAGCGGCCAGGGATCGTGCCGGGACGCGGTCACGGTGCTGAAGGGGATCGTGGACCTGGCCCACAATCTACAGATGCGCACGGTGGCCGAAGGCATCCAGACCATGGAGGAGGCCGCGATGCTGCAATCGGTGAAATGCGACGAGGGGCAGGGATATCTGTTCTCGCCGCCGTGCAGCGTGGAGACCGCGACCTCGCTATTGTCCGGCGGAATGGCGATAACGGAAGCGGCGTGAGTAGCATGGGCGTCCCGCCCATGGCCCGCTGTACCCAGCGGGCTCGGTCGTACTCGACCGATAAAGCAAGAGCGAAGCGTCGAACGCACGCCAACGCAATCAGGAGAGCGCTGCGCTCGTGCTGATATCGGCGGCGTACCGTCGATGCCTGCGGATTGCCGCACGCCATGGGCGGGACGCCCATGCCACTATTGGAAGAGATCGCGTGCGTCAACGGGCAGCGCATCCGGATTCAAATCCGCCCACATCGCCGCCTCGCCGTTCAGGGGGCTTTTGATATTGTACTCCTGATAGGCGATCATCTGTCCGATCCGCACAACCAGGTCGATCAGGCGTTCGCCGGCCACCCAGTGATCGCCCACGCAAATCGCCGATTCGTCGATGTTGGGATGGAAGATGGGGGTGAGCATGCGGCAGGCGGGGGCGAGGCGCGGATAGTCGCTGGTGAGGCGGATTTCAGCGACGTGGCGGTCGCGAAAAACCGGCTGTTTGGATTTCAGGGCTTCGATGCCGCGGACGTTGAATTCGATTTTGTACACCTCCGCCGGATCGCCGGCCACGTCCATCATGTGGATGATGGGTCCATTACGGAACGCCTCGCCCATCTGGCGGAGATCGGCGATGAGACGGCGCGTGCGCACGGGGAGTTTGGCGGAGGATTGCGCGGGGTTCTGGACGGGGGGCATCTCGGTGGGCTGGGGCACAACGACGGCGTGAGCGCAGGTCTTGCAGAGCGCGCGTTTTCCCGCGTAATGGTTGGGGACGTTGAATTTCCGCCCGCAGCCGGGGCAAACGAAGCGGATCATCGGCTTCTCCAAAGCGAGACGTTGAAGATGAAGCTGCTGGTGATGACGCCGCCGGCGACGCCGAAGAGGCAGATGACCGCGGAGAGCGTTGCCACGCGGTGGTTTCCATCGCGGCGTCGCATGGCGTAGATGACGGACAGGGCCCCCATCACGAGGGCGGGCAGTCCGAAGGTGAACGCTCCGAAGACGCTGCCCAGGACGCTGCCGCCCAGGAGGGCAAAATCCCAGGGGAATGGGCGCTGCTGATTATCAAGGCTGGGCGGGGATTCGGATTTGGCGGCGATCGCCGCCTCCGGGACCGCGGTGGTTGCCGGGACGTCGAGCACTCCGACTTGCGGGCAGCCGTAGGCGGCGCAGCCGTGATTCTCGCGCCAGCATTCGGTGTGATAGACCTGGGAGCAGCTGGAGCATTGGGTGGCGGCGTCTTCGGGGAGGATGGGGCTTTGGCATACGGCGCAGGTCCTGGCGGCGGAGATGGCGGGCCTGGGGTGGGGGAAATCCGCCGCCAGCGGATCGAACGGCCGGGCGGACTCTCCCGGCTCGACGGGCTGGGAAATCGCGGGCATATCGACGATGGAATCGTTGGGCGTCAGCGGCCGGCGAATGCCGGACACCGGCTCGCCGGGCACGATGATGTCCCCGCCGCAGATGGCGCACCGCCCGAACGCCCCGGCCATGCCGGCCGGCACCCACATCGGCGCGCCGCACGCCGTGCAGGCGATGAGGATCCCGGGATCTTCGAAGTCGGGATTGGCGCCGTTGTCGGCGATGTGAAAGGTCACCGCGCCGTCGGGGATGGCGTCGGTTTCGTGGAAAGTCATTTTCGACGTGCCGATTTTAATCTCATCGCCGTCGTGGAGGATGGTTTTGCCTAAGGTGCGCGTTCCGTTGACGAAAGTTCCGCCGCGGCTGCGAGCGTCGCGAATGAAGAACGAATCACCGTCGTTGTCGATCCAGGCGTGAATGCGCGAGACGATGCGCTGGCCAAACTGGACGCCGTTGAACGGCTTCCTCCCGATCAGGACGCGTTTGGAAAACGAGGCGGCCTGAATAGGCTCTTCGGAATGAATGACGAGGCTCGCCATGCGATTGCCAAAAAAAGACCGCCATGCATGGCCCTCGATCCCGACGGCCCTTCTCACGGCTGATTTTACGCCGGCGCCAGCCCGTCGGACAGCAAGCCTTATTTATGCGCCATGTTCTGAATCCAATAGGGGAGCTGGAGATGCTGCACGCGGATCAGCAAGCCCAGCAGCCCGCCCATCATGACAAACAACACAAGACCGATAACCCCGAGGGCGCACCGGCCGATGGGAATGGACCGGCGCGGCGTGCGGGTGTACATGGCCGGAGTTCGAGGCGACAAAACGGGCGATGGCGGCGGCGCGGTGGCCGGTTCGTCCGCCTCCACGATGTAGTCCAGACGTTGCGAGCGGCTCTTGTGGGCCTTGAAGACGCCCTCTTCGCCGCTGCGCGGATCGTAAACCAGCGCGGCCTGCCAGGGCAGCCCGAAAAAGCTCTCGTGGAGGAAGACGTCCATCTCCGATAGGAAAACCCCGTGGCCGGGATGGGTGTGATACCAACCGACGATGCGCAGATCGGGGTACTGCTTGTCCATGAGAACCTGAATGTGCTGCCAGGTGTCGGCGGTGAAGGTGACCTGACCGGCGCTGCCGGCGGCCGCCTGGCCTTCGATGGTGTGCTCGACGAGCAGGAAATCGCCGTTGTCGTCGTGGTAGACATCGCCGACGAGCACGCCGCAGACCTCGGCGCGGGGCGAGGAATCTCCGTGGAGGTGAATCCGGTTGAGCGCCGATTGGCGGACGACCACCTGAAACGAGGTCGTGCGCAGACCGCTGAGCTTGATAAGCTCGCGGCGCGGCAGGTGCGCAAAATCAACCCCACCGGAGAGATCGTTTTCGCTTTCGACGGTTTGCATTACTCCCATGACAAAGCCTCCGTTTCTAAACAAAGCGGCCCAAGGACCCGTTGCCGGTCCCCGGCCAATTCCAGCCCGACGGCTTGGGCGCCGTTGCGGGCAATGAGGATGTCCAGCGGCGGCACGCCGATCTGGCCCAACGTCTTATCCTGCAATCCCCTGTCGTCACCGATTTGGAAAAAGGTTTTGACGGCCCGGCGAACGCCGGGGCAATTGGGGCAAAACGCCTTTTCCGCACGGATTTTTCCGAGCGAAACAAACAACTCTTCCGATTGGCCGCAACGCGGGCAATCCAGGGATTGCAACACGTCGCGGCAAAGTTCCAGACGCGACCCCGGCACCAGACGCCGGGCTTCGGAAAGCAAATCCCCGATGGGCATGTCGTCCACGCCGGCGTCCAGCGAATGAATCTGGCCCAGGGTTTCGTGGCTGAGGCAGTCGTCCTTGCGCTGATAATCGACGAGATAGGAATCGGCGGACAAACCCTGGAAGACCCAACCGTGACCGGCAATGGTGGGCAAACCGTGAAGCAGCTTCACGGCTTCCTGGCATTGCACGGCGGCGACGATCGAGGCGATGGTCGGAGTCGTGGGCGTCTTTCCCTGCTCCATCTCGGAGCGGGTGAGAAGATTGCACGACCGCCGGGCCTGAAGGAGCTTCCAATCGGTTTGAGACATGGTGCATTCGTAGCACGGTCCGTCGCCGGGGAGGAAAACCCGCGCCGTGCCGGAGATGGCCTCGATGGCGCCGTCGATCCAGGGACGGTTGATTTTGTGGCAATGGCGGTTGATGGTGAGCCGCGCCTCGCGGTTGTCGAGGCCGGCGAGAATCACGTCCGCCCAGCGGAATGCGCCCATGCCCAGGTCGTGAACGACGTTTCCATTGAAGGCGTGAACGCGAACGTCGGGATAGATCGCCTTGGCGGCCTCGGCGGCGACGTCGGCCTTGAACCGGCCGTTGTCGGATTGGCGATACAGAACGGACCGAGAGAGATTGGAATTCTCCACGCGGTCCATGTCGGCGATGAGAATATTTCCGATGCCGAGCAAGGCGAGGTTTTTAACGATCTCGTTGCCGAGCGCGCCGGCGCCGACCACCAACACCTTGGCGTTGGAGAGCTTGGCCTGATCCCACCATTCGATGAGGCGGAACCGATCGAAGCGATCCTCCGACGAGGATGACTCCGGCGAAATGTGCAGCGTCCGCTCGAGCATAGCGGTCGTCGAACCTCAGGTTGTGACGTTCCTTCAATCCCGCGTCAGGCATCGCCTGACGCCGCGGCAGCGTGAACCTTCCTGGTGAAGGCGGCCGCACTAGCGCAGATGACCCACAAGTCGATCTTTTGGGGGCGAATCCTACCTGATTCGCCCGGGCTTGACGCCCCAGTAAGGATATACACCAATTCCCGCCATTCGGCCAATTTCGATGGCCGAACAGTCCGGTAACGGCATCATATACCCAATTCAACCGGGGTAAAAGTTATTTCTTGCCAGGGGGAGAACCCCCTGTCATTTTGCATGCCCCCGCGTCCATGATATGGGGGATGGCGGAATCAACCGAGCCCAAACCTGATGCGGAACTGCTGAACACCTTTGTCAGCACTCAATCAAACGAAGCATTCGCCGCGATAGTTCACCGCCATATCAATCTGGTCTATTCCGCCGCCCTCCGGGGCGTGAAAGATCGGCATCTGGCGGAAGACGTGACCCAGGCGGTGTTTTTCACCCTGGCGAAAAAAGCTTCGCGGCTCGGGCACTCGACTATCCTGGCCGGCTGGCTCTATCAGACCGCGCGCTTCGTTTCCGCGGATGCGATCAAAATGAAAATGCGACGAGAACAACACGAGCAAGCCGCGGCCATGCTGCGCGCCGAATCGAGCGAGAACGAAACGTGGACGAAAATATCGCCGCTCCTGGAATCGGCATTGGATGGACTGGCCATCGGCGATCGCGACGTGATTCTGATGCGATTTTTCGAAGGGATGGAAATCGGACAGATCGCGCAGATTGCGGGCATCCCAGCCAATACGGCTTCCAAACGATTGCAAAGAGCGTTGGAAAGATTGCGGAGATTCTTCGCCGATCGCGGGATCGCCACACCCTCGGCGGCGATCGGGACGGCAATTGCAGCGGGCGCGGTGTGCCGCGCTCCGACTTCGCTGGCCACTACGTGCGTCGGCCAGGCGGCCGGCGCTTCGCCGGCGATATTGGCTCTGGCGAAGGGCGTGCTGTCAGTGGGATCGATTTGGGTAAAGGCGGTTGCGGGGTTACTGGTGGCTCTGGGCGCTATCGGCGCGGCGGCGGTGATGTATATGTACATATCCTCACCGCCTCCGCTGCCCCCACCAGCACCGCCGGCCGCAGTGGCGGTGGTGCCGGCAAGCGTTCCCCCTCTGAGCGGCCCGCTGACGCCCGTTTCGGCAGCACGGCAACAGCAAATTCGAGCGGCGATTTCGGTTAGTGAAACCGCGTTGAAGAACATCCGAGTGAAATTTTCGACTATCGGAGAAAAATGGAATAGCAAAGCAGGAGCTTGGCAGCAAAGCATCCAAGCCCTGGGCACTGCGTGGTATCTAGGCTCGCCAAAAGGCAAGGCGAAGATTCAGGTCGACGAAATGATTCGGCCGTGGCTTCAAGGAGCAAGCCCATTTTTGGACCAGCAGTTCACACTTGCCTTCGATGGACAATTCGGTTTGGAGTTGAATAAAGCCGTGGGAGCTCCAGGGTCCGTTCATGATGTATTACAGGCGGAGATAACAGCCGCCCGCCCTGCGATGTTGGACACTTGGAGCGCGACGTTGACGGGATGGGGATTTTCGCTCTATGGAGTCCTCAATTTGTCGGGAGATCGACTGTCGGAATACATCGCTACCACGCTTCCGTCTGGTACAAAGCCAACAACCTATGCGAATCGCGTTATTCAGCAAATTCCATGCATTGAAATTACCATTTATAATTCTGGCGGCGGCGGGGACATCTTTGACCTGGACCCTGCACGAGCATACGCGTTGATACGGCGTGAACGTTTCTATCAGAGCGGCGTTACTGCCGAGCGCCTCGTCGTGAAGGAACTGATTCGGGCCGCTCCGGGCGTCTTTTTTCCGAAGGAAGCCTATTTTGAGTTGAATACCAATCCGAATGACAAACCGGGTGCTCCGTATGAACGTGAAAACTATACGGCCTCCGAGGCGATTGCCAACGATCCTGCCTTCTCCGATGATGAATTCAAAATCAAATGGCCGGTCAGAACGCGTATTGAGGATAAGACTACCGGTGCGTCTTACAAGATTGGACCTTGAGAGGATCAGTTGCAGCAGATGATGCACAAATAGCACATCTCAGCTTCGCACGAGTTGAATCTTGAACAAATCCAGGTCTTTCGCCCCCAGGCGTGTCTTGTATTCCTCGGCGCCGCGGAGAAGGTTGAAGACCGGGGCCCCGGCGGCGATGGCGTCCTGAATCGCCAGGGCGAAGCTGACGACGCCCGGACTCCATTGGCGCTGGGCGAATTCGTAGCTGGTGTTGTAGATCATCGGACCGCGATCGGATCGGAGGCACAGCAGCCAGGCGGATGGCTTGCCTTCCAGCCAAAGTTCCTGGAGGAAGAAATCACCCTGGCGGGCGAGGATGGGACAGAGCCGGCGAAGAAATCCGACCAGGACTTCATCGGTGAAGTCGGCCTTGGTGGATTCGGATTGGCGCATGGCGGCCAGGGCACGGTCCAGAGCGGGAACCAATTCTTCCTCACGCCGGATCGTGAGCCATTGAAGGTGTGCTTTGGTCTGGGCGTTGCGGATTTTGCGTTTGATTTCCTTTCGTTCGTGGACGTCGAGCGAAGCGAGATAGTCATCCCAGGATTTGGGCAGCACGATATACGGCGCTTTGACGGCGAGAGTTTCGCTATATTCGAATCCGAAGTTCGGAGCCAGGTCCGGAAGAATCTGTCGAAGCGGCGAATCGGCTCGGACGTGTTGAAGCAAGACGCCCCCCGTGGACCAATC